>JARROU010000019.1:0-27285 GCA_037383585.1 Campylobacterales bacterium
ACAATATCAGCACGATGGAGACGATACGCGAAGCGGCTGCGAATACGCAGTATATGGAAGATGAAGAAGCTTCTGCGCAGGATCAGCCGGTCTTCGGTGTGTCGGAAGCACGTAAAAGAAACCTGCCGGTTTTCGTGTCTGCAAAGCAACGGCAGGACCGCTACATTTTTTACGCAAAAAACAGAACCAATTTTCCCGTGACATTGACACTCAATCTGTTGAAAATGAAAAACTTCAAGGCATCGGAAACACTGCCGTGTTCCGTAGAAGTGGAGCCGAAGGCCGAAAAGAAGATACTCGACGTCGATGTCGTCGATCTCGGCAAGGGATCGTCCATGCTTCCGCACTACAGCTGGGTCATGGGGCGTGCCAGTGCCCGTCACAGCGACCCGCTTTACCGGCTGCCTTTCGCCGTCGGCAGCAAAGCGCTTGTTTCGCAGGGGTTTAACGGCGGTGTCACGCACACCGGCCGGTCGTGCTATGCCGTTGATTTCAGCTGTCCCGTCGGCACGAAGATCCATGCGGCCCGCGGCGGAAAGGTCATTGCCGTCCAGACGGGCCACGACCGGGGCGGTTCCGACAAGCGTTTCCGCAAGGACGCCAATTACATCATCATCGAACATGAGGACAAGACGCTCGGAAAATATGTCCATCTCAGACATAACGGCGCAATGGTAAGGGTGGGGGAAAGGGTCAAAACCGGCCAGTGTATTGGATACTCGGGCAATACGGGATACAGCACCGGTCCCCACCTGCATTTCAGCGTCAGCTCTGTCGACCCGGACAGTAAGCGTGTATCGGTGACGCTGCCGTTTCGTTTTCAGACGGACAAGGGGATGGTCGACGCTCCGAAAAGCAGGGATCTATTCCAGGTTGTTGAAGTGAAGTAACAGTGTATATTGCATAATTTTGAAGCGCGCAGCGCCGGGAACGGCATTGCAGATTTTGCGTTTATGAAACGTTTTCGCAGCATCGGTATGCTGTTTGAAAAGGAAGAAGATGAAGCACACCCGTGTCTTGTTGATCGAAGACGACGTCCAGATGGCCGAACTGCTGATGCGTTTCTTGCAAAAGCAGGAGATGCAGGTCGTCCATGTGACCCGACCGTCGCAGGCGATGACCGTGCTCAACGTCGAAACGTTCGACCTGGTTGTGCTCGACCTCTCTTTACCGGAAATGGACGGCCTGATGCTGTGCCGGAAGATCCGCGAGATCTCGGACGTGCCCATCATAATCTCCAGTGCACGCACCGACCTTGACGACAAACTGACGGGCCTGGAGAACGGCGCGGACGACTATCTGCCCAAGCCCTACGATCCGCGCGAGTTGACGGCGCGGATCAAAACCGTGCTGCGCCGGCAGGGCCGGACGGAAACGGAGGAAGAGGCGCCGAGCCGGTTCCGGATCGACGAGGCGTCGACGCGGATTTTCTTCGACGAGCAACCGCTGAAACTGACGCTGGCGGAGTATGAGATCCTGAAGCTGCTGCTGCGCCACCCCAACCGCACCATCTCCCGGGCCGACATCGCCAACAGCATCGAGTCGCACCGCTTCGAGAGCGGGATCGAGAGCATCAACATTCTCGTGGGACGGATCCGCAAAAAGCTTGACCCCGATCATTACGACACCTTCATCCAGACCGTCCGCGGCGTAGGGTACCGTTTTGTGGAAAGTTAGAGCACGCTCGATCATCTTTTCCGCCCGCCTCGTCGGGGCGATCGCCGCCCTGCTGCTGATCGCGTCGACCGTCATGGCGGTCTACTTCTCGATCTACCTCGACAAGCGCAACGAGATCCAGCGCGCCGTCATGCTGTATGACCTGCTCTTTATGACGAAACCCACCCCGGAGGAGTTCCGACGCTACCTCAAAGAGCACAAACTCACGCCGGTCGGCGGAAAGGAGATGGAACGCATCCGGGCCGAGGGCAAGCCCTTCATCGAGGACCCGCTGCTGCGCCGCACCTTCCAGTCGGGCAACATCGAGGTCTTTGTCTATGAAGACCACTACTACTACGCTTACAAGATGCACGATATGTACTACTACCGCAGCGACGAGCCGATGACGCCCTACAAGCTTTACATCCTCAGTGCGTTCGCGGTGCTGCTGATCGCGGTCGTCCTGCTCTACCGCTATATGTCCGGCTCGATCGAACCGCTGCAGAACCTGCACCGGCAGATCCGGCGGTTCGCGAACGGGGAGAAGGGGATCGACACGAAGGTCGAAGGCAGCGACGAGGTCGCACAGGTCGCCAACGCCTTTCATGAAAGCGTCGGGAAGATCGAGGCGCTGCAGCGCAGCCGTTCGCTGTTTCTGCGCAACGTCATGCATGAGCTCAAAACCCCCATCAGCAAGGGCAAGCTCCTTGCGCACCTGATCGAGGCCGACGCAAAGGACAAAGCGACCCTGGAGGAGCTGTTCGAACAGATGGAGGGGCATCTGAGCGACCTCGCGCGCGTCGAATCGCTGACGGCGCGCCACCTGGAGCTCGATGTCCGCCCCTACGCCGCCGTGGACGTGATCGACCAGGCGGTCGACCTGCTGGGGGTGCCGCGTTCCAAACTGGCGATCTCGATCGAAGACGGAACGGTCCGGGTGGATTTCAACCTGTTCGCCTTTGCAGTCAAAAACCTGATCGACAATGCGCTCAAGTACGCCTCGAAGCCGCCCGTGGCGATCGACTTCCGTGACGGCTGCCTGCGCATTGCCAATTTCGGCGCGCCGTTGAAAGAACACTACACCCACTACCTCAAGGCCTACCAGCGCGACCTGTCGCAGCACGCGCTCGAGGGCATGGGGCTGGGGCTCTACATCGTCAACGAGATCGTTACCCGACACGGCTACACCCTGGAGTACCGCTATGAGAAGGGACGGCACGTGTTTATGATCTGCCTGTAAACGTTTATCAAGCGTTAATGAACAATATACGGAGCGTTTTCGCATTCGATTCATAATGCTTCTTAATCCGGGGCGTTTCCGGGACCGTCCGGTTGCCGGGACCGCCCGATGCAAAGGAGCTGAAAATGAAACGGATGTTTGCAACACTCTGTGCCGCGGCGGCACTGACGGGAAGCGCCGCTGCGGCGGAAATCGAGGTGACGATCGTCAATATGACAGGGTACAGCTATTTTACCCCGCTGCTGGTAGCGGCCCATCCCCATGACGTTCGGATGTTCACCGAAGGGGAAGCGGCAAGTACGTCGCTGCAGGCGATGGCCGAAGGCGGCGATATTTCGGGACTCAACGATGAATTCACGGCGGTCGGCGCCTCGACGGCGCAGAATCCGGCCGGCGGGCTGCTGGCTCCGGGAGTAAAAACGACGGCCGTCGTGCAGAGCGGCACGGGGAACGACTCGCTATCCGTCGCGGCGATGATCCTGCCGACCAACGACGGGTGCGAAGATTCCGTCCAGGCCGGGCACCTATACATTCCCGCTCAACGCCTACGATGCCGGGACCGAGGCCAACGACGAGATCGTCAACGGCGGCGGGGCTCCCGGCGTGCCGGGCATCCCCGCCGATCCGGGCGGCATTGCCGGCAGCGGAGCGACCGGCGCCGCGGCATTTGCGGAAGGGCACGTGCATATCCACCGGGGGATCCTGGGCGACACGAACGCCACCGGGGGCATCAGCGACCTCGACAGCCGCTATCACCGCTGGATCAACCCGGTGGCCGAAGTGACGGTCACGGTGCGTCCGGGTCGGTTCCATGCCCCGATGTTCCAAAACGCGCACAAGACGGGAAAATGACGGTGACCCGTGTCTCAGCGACGCGGGGAAAAAACGGCCGCGAAGCGCATCGGAGGGAGAATCCGGCCGTCGAACACACGAATGAGCGGATAGATTAGGATTTGTTATCACAAAGTTACAATGTCAAAAAAGTTTTGGGATGACGATGCAAAAGAAAAAAGTACTGATCGGGATGAGCGGCGGCGTGGACTCGACCGTGACGACGATGCTGCTCAAGGATCAGGGGTACGAGGTCGAAGGGGTGTACATGAAACTGCACTCCAAACCGGGCTACCACGAGATCCATCAGGCCCGCGCCCAGAAGGCGGCGGACTTCGCCGGGGTGAAGCTGCACGTGCTCGATCTACAGGAGCAGTTCGACGAGAACGTCTTCACGCCGTTCGTCGAAACCTATAAAGCGGGGCAAACTCCCAATCCCTGCGCCCTGTGCAACCGCACGATGAAGTTCGGGGCCCTCGCACGGTTCGCGGACGAGGTCGGCGCGGATTACCTCGCGACCGGCCACTACATCAAGACCGACGGCCGCTACCTCTACCAGGCCGAGGACGATACGAAAGATCAGAGCTATTTCCTTTTCTACGTCGACAAGACGATCCTGCCGCGTCTGATCTTCCCGCTGGGCGAACGCAAAAAGACGGACATAAAGGCCTACGCGGCTTCCATCGAGGGGCTGGAATCGTTTGCCTCCCAGGCCGAATCGAGCGAAATCTGTTTCGTCGAGACGACGTATGCGGATGTCCTGAAAGACTACGTCGACATCGACCGGCCGGGCGAAGTGCTGGACAAAGAGGGCAACGTCATCGGCGACCACAAAGGGTACATGCACTACACCATCGGCAAGCGCAAGGGCTTTACCGTCCGCGGGGCCCACGAACCCCATTTCGTCCTGGAGATCAAACCCGAGACCAACCAGATCGTTGTCGGGAAAAAAGCGGACCTGGAAGTCTGGGACGTGACGATCGGCAATCTCAATTTCTTCGATGAGCGCAGCGAGTTCGACACGACGGTGAAACTGCGCTACCGCACCAAGGCGGTGCCGTGCCATGTGAAGGTCGAGGGGGACAAGGCGCACGTCACGCTGAAAGAACCGGTCCTCGGCGTCGCCGCGGGCCAGGCCGCCGTTTTCTACGACGGCGACAAGCTCATCGGCGGGGGCTGGATCGAGTAGGACGGGGATGAAGCCCGCCGCCTTCGCCGCCGTTGTCCTGCTCCTGTCGGCGGCGCTCTATTTTATCGCCCACAGGGGGCCGGAGGTCACGCCGTTGCATCCAGACGAATCCATCCTCGCCTTCGGCGACAGCATCACCTACGGGTTCGGGGCGGACGAACATCAAAGCTATCCCGCCGTACTGCAGTCGATGACGGGCCTGCGGGTCATCAATGCCGGCATCAACGGCGAGACCTCCGAAGAGGGGCTGGCCCGCCTGCCGAAGCTGCTCGAAGACGATTCGATCCGCCTGATGCTTCTGTGTTTCGGCGGCAACGACATTTTGCAGCAGCGCTCGCACGAACGCCTCAAACACAACCTCAAACGGATGATCGATCTGGCAAAAGCAAAAGAAATCGACGTCGTCCTGATCGGCGTGCCGACGTTCGGCATACTCGGGCTGTCGTCGCTGCCGCTCTACGGGGAACTGGCGGAGAAGGAGAAGGTCGCCTACATGCCCTCGCTGCTGCCGGACGTCCTGGGCGATCCCGCATTGAAGAACGATTACATCCACCCCAACGCGGCGGGGTACCGATACATGGCGGAACAGATCGACGAGCGGCTCAGAGGCCTTGGCTACCTTGACTGAATCAGCCGACCTCGTTCATGATCTTCAGGACAAGTTCCGGCTCGTCTTCGAGGATCCGCATCGCGATGCCGAATTTGCGCGAAAGCCGCTCTTTCTGCCCTTCGGAAGTCGAACCGAGCGGGATGCGGTAGGTCGTGTAGTTTTCGCTGTGGTGCACCTGCATGTTGAACGAATAGATCTCGTCCTGGGACGGGGCGTTGTGGACAAATTTGGTCATCATTTCACTCCGTAAAGCGCCGCGCGCTTCAGAATCGTTTCCGCCCAGGGAAGCTGGGTCGGTCTTTCCAGCATGATACCACGCGCCGCCGAAACATTTGTTGAGGCACGGACGATCGCTTCCGCCTGCGCTTTTTCCTCCCGATGTACCTTGTAGGTTTCCTCGACGATCCCGATCTGCGACGGGTGGATGATCGTCTTCGACAGAAGCCCCTGTTTCAGGTCCGCCTCCAGCTCCGCGTTGAACCCTTCCGAATCCTGAAAACATTTGTAGACCCCGCCGCTGACGCTGAATCCCAGAGGCTTGAAGGCGGTGAGCATCGAGGCGATGACCTGGGCCGGGGCGACGAGCCCGTACAGCGGCGTGTTGCAGTCGCGTGCGATGCCCAGCTGGCGCATCAGGTCCTCCAGGCCGAAGCGCACCGTCGGGATGCGTTCACGCATCGGCTTGAGCATTTCGGCGATTTCGACGAGGCTTTCGCGGGAAAAGAGGTCGGCGCCTTCGATCGAGGGCATAAAGGCGAAGGGAGTGTTATACAAATGGGTAAGCCATTTGTCGGCGTTTTCCAGGCCGAATTTCGGCAGGACGAAGCCGTCGATCCTCTCGATACCCTCCGCGGCGAGCAGGCGTTCGAGCGTCTGCGGCGAATCGGGTCGAATAAAGCGCAGCACGGCGGAAGGCTCCAGCGACGGCAGCAGCGATTCGACCCGATCGAGCGCGGCGGGGAGGTCGCCCCGGTCGATGCCGTCTTCGAGGTCGATGACGGCGCTGCGCAGCTTCGGGTATTTCGTGCCGTCCATGACCGCTTCGAGCTGCGGGTGCGTCGCCGGGACGAAGAGCGTGCCGCCCAGTTCTGCGGGATGGATGGGGTCAGATCGCATTGTGCCAGTAGGGGACGTTGCGCTGTTCGGCCTTGATCGTCGTCGGAGCGCCGTGGCCGGGGTAGACGGTCTTGTCGTAGTCGAGCTTCAGGAATTTCTTGAGGCTTTTTTTCATATCCTCCGGGGAGGAGTAGGGAAAGTCGACGCGGCCGATGGACTGGTGGAAAATGAAATCCCCGCTGAACATGGCGTCGCCGATCTCGATGACGGAACAGCCGGGGCAGTGGCCCGGGAAGTGGCGGAAGGTGACCTCGATGCCCTCGATATCGAAGGTCTGGTCCCCTTCGACCTCGACGTCGGGATATGAGGGCGGGAGGTCCGGCATCCATCCGCTTTTCTGCAGCAGCATGACGTCCCCTTTGGGCGTGTAGAGCGGAATATTGAAATACTCCTTGAGCTCCTGGTTGCTCCAGACGTGGTCGAAGTGGCCGTGGGTGTTCAGGATCGCGACGGGATTCGTCACGTGGGCCTTGACCCATTCTGCCGCGCCGACGCCGGGGTCGATGATGATGTCTTTGCCGTCGATCGTGACGATATAGCAGTTGGTCTGGTAGGCTCCCATGGGCTTGCTCTGGATCTGCATCGTGCTCCTTTGGCCCCTCGGATACGCCGGGGGCCTTTTAATGGTAAAATTATACATGCAATTTCACGCGACCCTTAAACCGATTCTCCAGATTGCGGAGCCCGCTGAAAAGATCCGGGCCTTCCGCGCCTTTTATGCCGCCTACCAAAAAGGCGAAATGCGCTTCGAGACCGATTTCGTGCCGGTCACGTTCGAAAAGCCCTCCTATGCCGGCGTCTGCGAGATCGTCTCCCCGCTCGACGTCCCCAGGCGCAAAAAGCCGACGACCAAAGAGGGGCAGATCCTGTTCCTGCACGCGATCGCGCACATCGAGTACAGCGCGATCGACCTGGCGCTGGACCACGCCTACCGCTTTGCGGGGATGCCGAAAGCCTTTTACGACGACTGGCTGGAAGTCGCGGACGATGAGTGCCGCCACTTCGAGATGCTCAATGCGCTATTGGAAGAGCTGGGGGGACGTTACGGCGGCCTGCCGGTGCACGACGGTCTGTTCGAAGCGGGCCAGCGCACGCAGACGCTGCTCGAGCGCATGGCGGTCGTGCCGCGCTACTTCGAGGCCAACGGCCTGGACGCCACGCCGCAGATTCTGAAAAAACTCGAACCGATCAGAGGCAGCGCGATGATCGATCGGATCGTCGGCGCGCTGAAAGTGATTTTGGAAGAGGAGGTCGACCATGTCCGTAAAGGGGACCGCTGGTTCGCCTATGCCTGCGAACAGGAAGGAGTGGACAAGTCGGTCTATTTCGACATCATCGAACGCTTCTATCCGGGCAGCCATCCGCGCCAGAAGTTTCTCAACGTCGATGCCCGCAAAGCCGCGGGCTTCAGCTGCAGCGAGCTCAACCGCATCAGCGAAGAGCGCGTCTGCTGATTACGGTTCTTTTGAAAAACGGCTCTCTTCGACGATCACGGGGTAGAAGTAGCCGTAGCCGAAATCCTTGTCCGTCTCCACCTTTCCCGTCGCGACGACGATGTCGCCGGCTTCAATCTCCAGTGCCGCTTCCGATGTAAAGACCAGATCGTCCGTCATCGGACCGCCCGTGCCGTCTTCGAGGTGGACCCAGTTGCGTTTCATGATCTGTTTCGAGACCTTGGTGACTTTGCCGCGGACGCGGATCTGCTTGCCTTTGAGCGCGGCGCGTTTGGCAAACACTTCGGCAACGCTGTAGCCGCCTTCGGCTTTTTTCAGGACGCTTTCGGGAGCATTTTTCGGTTTGACGGCTTCAACGGGCGCATGGGCGCCGGGTGTGCGGGCCATCGTGGCGAAAAGGATCCGGTCAAACGTTCGATCAAGCGCGCGGCTTTTAAAATCGGGCATCCACATCTGTTCGGCGAAGGTGACGTCCTGTCCGACGCGCACCGGCGTCGCCGTGACCGCCACCCAGTAAAGCTGTTTGCCTTCGGCGACTTTCATATAGGTGTAGCCGCCGGCATCCATCGTCTCTCGCACTTTGGCCGTGTGCAGTTTCTGCGCCGACGGGGAAGCTGCCCAGAGCGGGAGGACGACAGCCATAAATAATAGTAATCTCTTCATCAGGATTCTCCTCGGTAATTTTCGGGGCAAATCATAACGAATCCATGCTCATAGAAACCTCTTCGTCCGAGGAGACAATTGTCTGAATTATAAAGATTATCGTTTGCGAAGCAAAATTCGTTATAATCTTGATCGTTAAACAAAATTTTAGGAACGGCGGATGGGCAAATATGCATTGATCACCGACTTTTTGACGAAATTCCTCAAGGATGAAGTCGAAAAGACGGGCATGAAGCGTGTGGTCGTGGGACTCAGCGGCGGCATCGATTCCGCCGTGGTCGCCGTACTGGCGCACCGGGCCTTCGGCGATGCCCTGCTGTGCGTGAAGATGCCCTCGCACTACTCGTCGCAAAGCAGCCTTGACGACGCGGACGAACTGTGCGAACGGTTCGGACTGCGCTCGGAGACGCACAGCATCGAACCGCTGCTCAAAGCCTATGTGCACGAGGAGATGGGCAACCTTCGTATCGGCAACTTCTCGGCGCGGATGCGGATGGCAACGCTCTTTGATATCTCGGCGCGCGAGGGGGCGCTGGTCCTGGGGACGAGCAACAAAAGCGAGCTCATGCTGGGCTACGGCACGCTGTTCGGCGATCTGGCCAGCGCGATCAATCCCATCGGCGACCTCTACAAGACGGAGGTCTTCGAGCTGGCGCGCCACCTCGACGTTCCGAAAAGCATCATAGAAAAACCGCCTTCGGCCGATCTGTGGGCGGGGCAGAGCGACGAGGCGGAGCTGGGGTACAGCTACGCGCAGATCGACAGCGTGCTGCGGCGCTACGTCGAGGACCGTGCGGGCAAAGAGGAACTGATCGAAGAGGGGTGCGACGCGGCGCTGGTGGAGTTGATCCTGACGCGCATCTACCGCAACCAGTTCAAGCGGAAAATGCCCGTGATCGCGAAACTGACGTCCCGGACGATCAACCACGATTTCAATTATCCGCGGGATATCACTGTATAGGAGAAGAGGATGAACGTACCGTTTTACCGGCCCGAAATCGGTCCGAAAGAGAGCAATAAAGTCGAGCAGGTCTTGCAAGGAGACGTCGAGTTCGCCGTCGAGGATCTCGAAGCGAACTTCGAAAGCTATGTCGGCTGCGGCCATGCCCTGGCGACATCGCACGGGACTGCGGCACTGCACCTGGCAATGCTGGCCATCGACCTTAAACGCGGCGACAAGGTGATCTGTTCGGTCAATGCCTTCCCGGCCGTTCCGGAGGTGGTGCGCCACTTTGACGCGGAACCGATCTTCATGGACATCGACGAGTGGACGATGAACATGGACATCGACAAGCTTGAACGCTACCTCGAAGCCCACAGCGCCAAAAAGCTCAAAGCCGTCATCGTTTCGCACATCGCCGGCCAGCCGATGGACCTTGAACGCCTCTACAACATCGCCAAGATCTATAACGTCAAGATCGTCGAAGACGCTTCCGATGCCCTGGGGGCGACGTACAAGGGGCAGAAGATCGGCTCGACCGGTGCGGACATCACCTGCTTCAGCTTCAGCCCGCATATGAAGCAGACCATCAGCAACGGGGGGATCCTCGCTACCGACGACGAGGAGATGATGGAACGCGCGGCGCTCCTGCGCAACCACGCAATGGTCAGCAACGAAGATGAGCTGGGCTACATCTATGACGTGGTCGACATCGGCAGCAAATACACGATGAGCCCGATCGAAGCGGCGTTCAACGATGCGTTCATTTCGCACCAGGACAAGGTCGTCGCCCGCCAACAAGAGGTGGCGGCGCGCTACAGCGAACGGCTGACGGGCATCTACCACATCACCCCGCCGGAAATCCACGGAGACCACGCGTTTCACAACTACATCATCAAGATCGACAAGAACCGTGACGGTTTCGCGCGCGAACTGCTGTCCAAAGGCATTGAAACGGGACTGCACTACATCCCGCTGCACCTGATGGGGTACTACAAGAACAAGTACAACCTGCGCATCAACGACTTCCCGGTCGCCCTGCGCAACTACCAGCAGGTGCTCTCCCTGCCGATTTACGGCTCCATCACGGACAAAGAGGTCGATTTCGTCTGCGATACCATCATCGACCTGGCAAAAAACCGCGTGTGAAAACGCGGCTCGTTGCCTGGGGGGAGCGTTTCTTCTACGCCCCGTCTTTTTTTCAGCGCCTTCTCTCCTACTTTCTGTGGCCGCTCGGCGCCCTTTACTGCTTTATCATGTACGTGCGCTACAAAAAGAGCGTGGCGATTGATCCCGGGATCGCGGTGGTCAGCATCGGCAACCTGACCGTCGGCGGCAGCGGCAAGACGCCGCTGACCGTGGCGCTGGCGCAGCGCTACAAACGTCCCGCCGTCGTTCTGCGCGGTTATGGGAGGCAGAGCCGCGGTCTTCAGACGGTCTCCGACGGCAGCAGGGTCCTCTGTGACGTGCGTTGCAGCGGAGATGAAGCGATGCTGTATGCCTTGCAGCTCCCCCACGCGGTCGTCATCGTCAGCGAAGTTCGCGAAGCGGGGATCGCGGCGGCGAAGGAGGCGGGATGCGACTGCGTCTTCCTCGATGACGGCTACGGCAAACATCGCATCAAAAAGTTCGACATCGTCATCGCGGTTCCGACCGGCAACCGCTTCTGCCTGCCCGCCGGACCCTACCGCGAACGGTTATGGGACGGCAAAGAAGCGCTTGTCGTGCGCGAAGGGAAGGAGTTTACCCGCCGCGTCGAGATCAAAGACGGCGCAAAGAGGATGGCACTGGTGACGGCGATCGCCCGTCCCGAGCGCCTCGATGCGTTTCTGCCTCCGGTCGTCTCGAAACACTATTTCCCCGACCACCACTTTTTTACGCGGGACGAACTCGAAGAGATCCTCGAAAACAGCGGGGCGGACGCGTTGCTGGTAACTTATAAAGATTACGTTAAAATTCGCCAATTTGACCTGCCGGTCGCGCTGATGGATCTGTCGCTAAAGGTCGACGAAGCGCTGGCCGCAGGCGTGGACCACTACATCAGGACATACGATGAAAACAAAGATTGATACCGTCAAAACGCTCCTCGAAGCGCTGCCGTTCATCAAGGAGTTCAGCAACGAGATCGTTGTCATCAAGTACGGCGGGGCGGCCCAGACTTCCGACACGCTCAAGGCGAAGTTCGCCAAGGACGTGCTGCTGATGTACCTCGTCGGCATCCGCCCGGTCATCGTCCACGGCGGCGGACCGCGCATCAACGAGATGCTCTCCAAGCTCGACATCCCGACCGAGTTCATCGAAGGCCAGCGTGTCACGACGCCGGAGATCATGCGCATCGTCGAGATGGTGCTGTGCGGCGACGTCAACAACGACATCGTGGCGCTGCTCAACTCCCACGGTGCGCGCGCGTTCGGCGTCAACGGCAAGGACGCTCAGTTCGTGACGGCCAAACCCAAAGATGAAGGAAAATGGGGGCTGACCGGTATCATCGACCACGTCAACGCCGACGTCGTCCACCGCCTGATCGACGAGAAGTTCATCCCCGTCATCGCGCCCATCGCTTCGGACAAAGAGACGGGACACCCCGGCTACAACATCAACGCCGACCTGGCGGCCTCGAAGATCGCCGGGGCCATCGGGGCGAAAAAGGTCGTCTTCATGACGGACACGCCGGGCGTACTTGACGCGGACGGGAAACTGCTCTCGAGCCTCACCGAAGAACGGGTCGAGGCGCTCAAGGGGTGCCCAAGGTCGACGCCTGCATCGAGGCGATCGAGCGCGGCGTGCAGAAAGCCCACATCATCGACGGGCGCATCGAACACGCGATCCTGCTCGAACTCTTCACCGAAGAGGGGATCGGCACGCAGATCACGCTCTGATCTTCTTTCACATCGCTCTCATAAAGGCAAAGAATGCTTAACGGAATGGCGATCCTGCTTTTTTGCCAGCTCGCCGGCGAGGTGATCGTCCGGCTGCTGGGCTGGCCCGGTCCCGGACCCGTGCTCGGAATGCTCCTTCTCTTCCTCTGGCTGCTGCTCTGCGGCCGCTCCATCCATGACCTCGACCTTACGGCCGACGGGCTGCTCAAGTACCTTGCACTGCTCTTTGTCCCCGCCGGGGTCGGAGTGATGGTCTATTTCGACGCCGTAGGCTCGGCCTGGGCGGCACTGCTGGTCACGCTGACGGCCAGCGCCGTCATCACGCTTGTCGTTACCGGTCTGACGATGCAGTGGATGCTGCGGCGCAAGCGGGAGGCGTCCTGAGATGCCGCTGGAGCGTTTCTGGGTTTACCTCGCCGCTTCACCGCTGTGGTGGCTGACGCTGACCGTTCTCATTTACCTGCTGGCGCAGAAGCTCTTTTTAAAAAGCGGCAGCCTGTCGATTCTCAACCCGGTCGCCGTCTCCGTCTTCATGCTCATTGCACTGCTGATGGTGAGTGAAACGCCCTATGAGCACTATTTCTCCGGAGCGCAGTTCCTGCATTTCCTGCTGGGACCTGCCACGGTGGCACTGGCCGTGCCGCTTTTCCGGCATCTGCCGCGCCTCAAAGCCGTCTGGTTCCCGGTCGCCGTATCGCTCGTCGTCGGGGTCTTGACGGGGGCGTTCAGTGCCGTGGCCATCGGCTATGCCTTTGGGCTGGACAAAACGACGCTGCTCTCGCTTGCGCCTAAATCCGTCACGACGCCCGTTGCGATGGGCATCAGCGAAGTGCTCGGCGGCATCCCGGCGCTGACGGCGGCGTTTGTCGTCTTTACGGGGATCACGGGCGCGGTCATCGGCATCCGGCTGCTGAAATTGGCGGGTGTGACGGATGAGAGCGCCGTCGGGATTGCCATGGGGGTGACGGCGCACGGCGTGGGGACGGCCCGCGCGTTCGAGGAGCATCCCGTCAGCGGGGCGTTTGCCGGGCTGGCGATGGGGCTGGCGGCCTTCGAGACGGCCGTCATCCTTCCCGCCGTGTTCGAATGGATGGACTGGCTCTAGATGCGGCTCATTTTTTGGCTTTGACGGTCGGAAAAAGCATCGGAGTCTCTTTACGGTAGAGGAGATACTCTGTTCCAAGCGTCTTGACGAGCCCTCTTTCTTCCAGGATCAACCCAACGAGGATGTAGCCGGTCATGCCCAGCGAAAAGAACAGATGCCCGGCACTCATCTCCGGCGTCGCCCAAAGGCCGATCAGCGTCCCGGTCTGAACGGGGTGGCGCATGAATCGGTAAAACCCCTTTTTCTGAAATCGGGCCTCGGGCTCCGGCAGCCCTTTGAGCACGCGGTAGCCCTGATGCAGCCCGAACAGTTCGAAGTGATCGATCTGAAACGTCGCGACGAACGCCACTCCCCATCCGCCGAAATAGAGCAGCGTCAGTCCCCCGTAGAACGGCCCGGATTCAAATGCGAAGAGCGTGCCCCCGAGCGGCTTCCAAAGCCACAGGATCAAAAAGATGCACAAGGCCGAGAAGAGGGTATACGTCGAAGCACGGAACGAAGCGGAGCGGCCGGCAAAAAAACGCCGTTTGAAGGCGGGACGCGCCATCACGGAGTGCTGTATCCCGAAAAGCGCGATCAGGGCGAGGTCGAGGACGAGGGCGTAGGGAGCGCCGGCGCCCGGGTCGATCTGGAACGGCATGAACGCCCACGGGTAGACCCACAGGATGAGCAGTGTCAAGGAGGCCATTGCCGTCAGGTAGGAAGATAACGCGTAGGAAAACAGAAAATATTTTTGCATGGAACTATTATAATTTATAATCCTTTATTTCGAGATTTATTGCGGCTGACGTATAATAGGCGTATGGAAAAAGAAATTGAACTGGTCTTTTGTACCGTCCCGGACGCGCAGACGTGAAAAACGATTGCCGAAACGCTTGTCAAAGAGGGATTGTGCGCCTGCATCAACCGCGTTCCCGGCCTCACTTCCCACTACATCTATGAGGACGAGTACTGCGAAGACGCCGAGGAGCTGCTGCTGATCAAGACGACCGCAACAGCCTTCGAGCGGCTCAAGGCGCGCATCGAAGCGCTGCACCCGTACGACGTCCCGGAGATCATCGCGACGGGCATCACCGAGGGAAACGAAGCGTACCTGGCATGGCTGAAAAACAGCGTAAAATAACCGCGACGCCGTTTCAGCAGGCGGTCTGGGAAGCGCTGAAACGCATCCCGGAAGGGAAGGTGACGACTTACGGGGACATTGCCGCGTACCTGGGAACGAAGGCGGTCCGCGCCGTCGGCAGCGCGGTGGGAAAGAACCCCGATGCGCCCGGGGTGCCGTGCCACCGCGTCGTCCGCTCCGGGGGAGAAATCGGTTCCTATTCGGGCGAAGGCGGCGTGCAGCGCAAGATAGGGCTTCTCGAATCCGAAGGGGTGCCGGTCCGCGACGGAAGGATCGTCGATTTCGCGGCGCGGCGCTACCGTTTCGGCATTTAGGGCGCCTCTAAAAACCTCTTGGCTATAATGTCAAAAATTTTTTAAAAGCGGATATGATGCAGTTTATCGAGACACGTGGAAACGACGGAACCCACCCTTTAAAAGTGACTTTCTCCCAGGCGATCCTGAGCCCGATCGCCTCGTTCGGCGGCCTGTACGTCCCCGAAACGCTCCCGGAACTGGGCATGGCTTTCCTGGAAAAACACCTTGACAGCAGCTACAAAGCGGTGGCAAAGGACATGCTCTCGCGCTTCGAGATCGACATCGACGAAGCGGTGATCGACGAGGCGCTCGCGCTTTACGACAAGTTCGACGATCCCTCCGACCCGGTGCCGGTCGTCAAGGTCAGAGAAGACCTCTATGTCAGCGAACTCTACCACGGACCGACCCGCGCGTTCAAGGATATGGCGCTGCAGCCCTTCGGCATTGTCCTCTCAAGCATCGCGCAGAAACGCAACGAGAACTACCTGATCCTCGCCGCCACGAGCGGCGACACCGGACCGGCGGCGCTGGAGACCTTCAAGAACCGCGCCAACGTCAAGGTCGCGTGTATGTACCCCGACGGCGGCACCAGCGACGTGCAGCGCCTGCAGATGGTGACCGAGGATGCGGACAACCTCAAGGTCATCGGGATCAGGGGGAGTTTCGACGACGCCCAGGGCGCGCTTAAGCGCCTGCTGGCCTCGGACACGTTCAAAACGGCGCTGGGGGAGAAGAACACGTCGCTCTCCGCGGCGAACTCCGTCAACTTCGGCCGCATCATTTTCCAGATCATCTACCATATCCACAGCTACCTTGAGCTGGTGCGCCAAGGCGCCATTACGATGGGCGAAAAGGTCTACCTCGACGTTCCGAGCGGCAACTTCGGCAATGCGCTGGGCGGATATTATGCGATGAAGATGGGCCTGCCGGTCGAGAAGATCATCATCGCTTCCAACGAGAACAATGTCCTTACGCGCCTGATCAATACCGGGAAATACGACCTGCGCGACGCGCACGTCGTCGCGACGACGTCTCCGGCGATGGACATTCTCAAGTCCTCCAACGTCGAGCGCGTCCTCTACGATCTCTTCGGCGAAGCGCGTACGAGAGTACTGATGGAACAGCTTGACAACGAGCATTATTACGAGCTGAGTACTGAGGAACTCGCGCAGCTTCAGACGCTGTTCGCAGCGGATTTCGCGACGGGCGAAGAGGGCAAGGCCTATATCAAGTCGGCGTTCGAGGGCGGCTACCTGATGGACCCGCACACCGCGACCTGCTTCAAAGCGTACGAAAGCTGTGCGACGGATGATTTCAAGACGATTGCCTATTCGACGGCGGAGTGGACGAAATTCTCGCCGACGATCGCCAACGCGCTGACGGGCGAAGTCGACGCGCACGACATCGACGCGCTCAAGTCGATTTCAGAAAAAGCGCAGATCGGCATTCCGCCGATGATCAACGCGCTCTTCGAAAAAGAAGTCACGCAGAAGACGATCATCGAGAAAGAGATGATCGAATCGGAGATTCTGAACTTTATCTAGTCTCTCCTTCCCGGCCGCCTTTACGCTTTTTTCCCGGCGGGGGCGACGCTGCTGTCGAACTCTGCGATCATTTTGTCCGCATCGTAGAGGATCTCCCTGTCTGTCTCCAATGCTTTTTTCCCGATCTTGTCCGGATAATCGATCTGCTTGAGAATGTGTTTGATGCAGTTGATGCGCGCTTTTTTCTTTTTGTCGGAGTGAATGACGGTCCAGGGGGCATGGTCGGTGTGCGACGCCATGAACATCGAATATTCCGCGATCGTGTATTTGTCCCACAGCTCCTGCGAACGCAGGTCGATGGGAGAGAGCTTGTACTGCTTGAGCGGGTTGCGCTCCCGCTCTTTAAAGCGCTTGGCCTGCGTCGCTTTTGAAACGGAAAAATAGAATTTGACGACGGTAATCCCCGCGTTGACAAGCATCCGTTCGAACTCCGGCACTTCATGCAGAAACTCCTGGTGCTCCTCCTGCGTGCAGAACCCCATGACCGGTTCGACCCCGGCACGGTTGTACCAGCTGCGATCGAACATGACGATCTCGCCCGCGGCGGGCAGGTGCTCGACGTAGCGTTGGAAGTACCACTGGGTCTTCTCGACGTCCGAGGGCTTGTTCAGCGCGACGACGCGTGCGCCGCGGGGATTGAGGTGTTCGGTGATCCGTTTGATGGTGCCGCCCTTGCCGGCGGCATCGCGCCCTTCGAAGAGGAGCAGCAGTTTCAGCCCGTTCTCTTTGACGTGCTTCTGCAGCTTCAGCAGTTCGATCTGCAGGTTCTTGAGCTCTTCTTCATACTCGATGACGCTTTCGCGGATCCAGACGGCGACGCGGCGTTTACCGTTTTTGTTGTGCTTGCGGCGGTCGCGCTCGAAGTCTTTGGCGCTCTCGATCCGCCGGTCCTCGTGCCTGATCTCTTTCAGCACAGCGCTTTTTTCGAGTTCCGTACCCAGCATATCGTGTTTTGTTCCCATCGTTTGACTCCTTGAGGACCTCTCCAAAGCAGCGCAGGGGGCTTTGGATGCCGTGAACCATGATTATAGGGTTTGCGAGGTTTTATTGTACTAAAGCGCCGAAAACTTCTCCCGGATGGTCGGCGCGATCTCCTCGGCGTTTTTAAGCTGCGCGAAGCAGCTCTGGACGCCGCAAAGCAGGTATGCGCCGTCGTCCGTCGCTTTGACGTGCAGGTAGGGGTAGGTGACGGATGCCAGTGCGTCGGCGGCCGAAGAGAGTTTCTCCTCCGACGCCTTGACGAGCAGGTCCTCGAAGAGGTAGCGGACGGTCTGGCCGAACAGGTACGGGAAGTAGATCGGTGTTTTCGCGAGCCGGGCCGAGTAGTACTCCAGCGTCTTGAACGCAAAACGGCGGTACTTCTCCTCGAGCAGGATGCCGAGGCCGAGCAGCAGGTCGACCATGACGCCGACGGAACCGGGATAAGAGGCGTCCGTCGGGTCGGCGTCGGTCGTGAACTCGCCGCGCACGAAATACCAGCGGCCGTTGTCGTAAAGGGTCTCCAGGGCGCGGTTGGCCATCTGCTGCGCCTTCATGAGGTAAATCTCGTCAAGCGTCGCTTCGTAGGCTTTGACGAAGGCGGTCCCGAGATAGGCGTAGTCTTCCAGGAACGCGCCGATCTTCGGCGTGCTGTGGATGAGCGCCGTGTGGTAGAGTTCGCCTTTGGGCATCAGGAACGCCACGAGGGCGTTCAGGGATTCGATGGCTGTATTGGTGTAGCGGGGCTCGCTTCTCCCCAGTTCGAAGAGACCGCGGATCATCATCGCGTTCCACGACGTCTGGATCTTGCGGTCGATGAAGGGGTACTCGCGCTCGTGTCTGAGCGCGATAAAAATCTCCCGGACGGCTCCGAACCACTCGGGACGGTCGGCGGGGGCGTCGAGCCAGACGATGCTCTTGCCCTCGAAGTTGCCCTGGGGCGTAATGTGGAGGGTTTTGAGGATCGTCTCCGTATCTTCATCGCTGAACCCGTGCTCGGAGAGCGCCTGCGTCGCGACGTCGAAGTCGAGGATGAAATAGGTGCCTTCGCCGCCTTCGCTGTCGGCATCGCTGGCGGAATAGAAAAGGCCGTCCTCTTGCATTTTCGCGAGCATGAAATCGGCAATTTCCGTTGCCGTCCGCGTATAGCTTTTATCGCCGAGCATTCGCCCGGCACGCGCATAGAGCTCGCACAAAAGGCCGTTGTCGTAGGCCATCTTTTCGAAATGCGGCACCAGCCACTGCTCATCGACGCTGTAGCGGCAGAACCCGCCGTCGATCAGGTCGTACATGCCGCCCCGGTGCATCGTAGAGAGGGTCTGCGTCACCATCGCTTCCGCCTCCTTGTCGTTTTGCAGCAGGGCGATGTCGAGCAGGGCGTTCAGGGTGGAAGCGTGCGGGAACTTCGGCTGCTGGGAGAATCCGCCGTGGACGTCTTCAAAGTTGTGCTGCGCCTGTTTGACGAAGGTCTTGATGATGGCGGGTTTGAGGAGCGTCGCTTCCTTGGGGCGCTCCTCGGGTTTCAGGTAGTTCTGGATTTCGTCGGCGTTGCTGAAGAGCTTCTCGTCCCCTTCGGCCACCTTTGTCGCGATGATCTCGGTCAGTTCGGTAAAGCCGAGCATGCGGTCGCGGGTGTTCGGCGGGATGTAGGTGCCGGCGAAGAAGGGCTTGTTCTCGGGCGTGCAGAAGATGGAAGTCGGCCAGCCCCCGGGGCGGCGGTTGAGCAGCTGGTGCACCTCCTGGTAATACTTGTCGAGGTCCGGGCGCTCCTCGCGGTCGACCTGGATGCTGATGAAATGTGCGTTCAGGTAAGCGGCGATGGCTTCGTTCTCAAACACCTCGTGCTCCATGACATGACACCAGTGGCAGCTGCTGTAGCCGATGGAGATGAAGATGGGACGCTGCTCGTTTCTGGCGCGCTCAAAGGCTTCGTCGCACCATGGGTACCAGTCGACCGGGTTGTTCTTGTGTTGCTGAAGGTAGGGGGAATCTTCGTTCGCGAGACGGTTTTGCATGGGCAGTCCAGATTGGTTGAGATGGGTTTGTTCGGGCCATTATATACCAATCTGCATATGAGAATCAAAGGAGGGAAATAAATATTATTACATTATGTTCTTATAAGGTCTACTCTAGTTATAATGCTTCTAAGAGCAGTTTAAGAGAGCTGCTGAACACCCTATTATCAAAGGATTGAGTATGAAACGAAAAGGTATTATTGGGATCCTTCCATTCTTGTTGCCGGCCGCCGGATACGGACTGACGCTGGATGAGGCATATCGGACCGTTGTGGACACCAATCCGGAGATCAGGGAGCGGATCGAGAACTACCGGGCGGTCGAGCAGGACAAAACGATCGCCTTCGCCGATTACCTGCCGGTCGTCGACGTTCAGGGCTCGGTCGGATTCAAGCATGTGGAAGGCTCCGTTGACCACCGCAGCTACGAAGATGAGTCAAGTGACGAATATACGCAGACTCAGGCATTTATCCGTGCGCGGGAGAACCTCTTCCGCGGCTTTGCGACGATGAACGACGTCGCGCAGCAGGATGCGCGCCTGCTCTCCGCGCAGCACTCTTTGATGGAAAAGGTCAGTCAGCTGGGCCTTGAAATGGTCGAAAGCTATCTCGAAGTGCTGAAACAGAAACAGATCTACGCCCTGACGGTCGAGAACCGCGACACGCACCAGCTCTATTTCAACATGATCAAGGAACGCGTCGAAGCGGGCGCGGGGACGCAGGCGGATATGGAACAGATTTCCGGACGCCTGGCGCTGGCCGAATCCAACGTCAAGGTCGCGACGAACAATTTCGAAGACGCCAAGACGAACTTCAAGCGCATCTACGGTGAAGCGGTCGACCCGGACGAGATGATGGAAGCGGACATCAACGCCTCGCTGATGCCGGCAACGCTTGAAGAAGCGGGAAAAACGGCGATCCTTCGCTACCCGACGCTGATGGCGAACCGCAAGAACGTTGAAGCGACGCAGGCGGCCTACCAGGAAGCGCGCAAAAACTATTACCCGTGGGTGGATCTGGAGGTCAAGCAGACGCATACCAACAACGACCAGACGGACGATTACGCCTGGCGGACGGAAGCGGGCGACGAGAACGAATTCAGCGTCATGCTGATCGCCTCATGGAACCTCTACAACGGCGGTGCGGACGTGGCCAAACGCGAAAAAGCGCTGGCCGAGTCGTTCAACGAGTCCGAGAAGATGCTTCAGAACCAGCGCCTCGTGTTCGAACGCCTGAACTACTCCTGGGCCGCGAAAACGCGTATCGGCGAGCAGCTGGATTACCTCAGACAGCACCGCGACTTCACGAAAAAAACGCTGGAAGCGTACAACGAGGAGTTCCGTCTGGGCCGCCGCACCCTGCTGGACGTGCTCGACGTCGAAAATGAATATTATTCTTCCAGAAAAGCGTACGTCTCCGCACTGTATGACGAGCAGCTGGCCGAATACCGTGTGATCGAAAACGTCGGGAACCTGCCGATGGTCGCAGCGGTCAAACCCGAAGAGATTCTGAACCTCGAACGCAACGCCATGGTGTCGACTGAGGTGAATGCATCGAAATAGCACCGCACTGACAGGGGAAAGCGGTGATACGCATTCTGATCCGATACGGCATGATTCTGATCTTCCTGCTCGGCTGCTCGGGCAAGAGTGCCCAGCCGACTGTAAAGAAGGCGGCTGCGGCGGAAGAGACGCACAAGAGCGCGCTTCCCAAGGCGAAAGGGGAGGATTATTTTGCGCAGCAGCGCTTTAACGCGCTGGAACGGCTGATCCTCGAACTTCGGGGCAAGACCGACCGGGAGAAACTGAAAGGAATCAACGATTTTTTCAACCGTGTCCGTTTTGCTTCGGATCGGAAGACGTGGGGCATGGAGGACTACTGGGCCCGGCCGAGGGAGTTCCTCCGGCGCGATCAGGGCGATTGCGAGGATTTCGTCATTGCCAAGTATTTTGCGCTCCGGCGGCTGGGTGTGCCTGAAGCAAAACTCTATTTTACCTACGTCAAAGCCCTGAAGCTCAACCAGGCGCACATGGTACTGACCTACTACGAGACCCCCAAGTCGGTTCCGCTGGTCCTGGACAACCTCAATTACCTGATCCTGCCGGCAACCCAGCGCAAAGACCTGGCCTATGTTTACAGTTTCAATGCCGATTCGCTGTTTCTGAATACCCAGCGGGGCCGGGGAAGGACGATCGAAGGGGGCACGGTCAGGAACAAGAAATGGGCTGCATTCCTGAAGCGGATTGAAAAGGATGGATTATGACGCTCTTTAGACAAATCGCCAGCGCAATGTCGGTGCTGGTCATTGCGCTGCTGGGGGTAACGATGTACAGCAGTTACCAGACCAACGTACGCTTTATTGAGGATCAGCTCTATGCCAATGCGAAAAACACCGCCTCGTCCCTGGGACTGGCGATCAGTAAAAGCTCCGACGGCCGGGACGTCGCGATGGCCGAAACGATGATCAATGCCGTGTTCGACAGCGGTCTTTACGAAGCAATCGTTTACAGGGACATCGACGGAAACGTTCTCTACGAGCGGCGGGTGCCGCTGACGGTCGGGACGGTCCCGGAATGGTTCACCGGGGCGATCACACTCCCGCCGGCATCGGCGACCGTCGCACTGAGCGCCCTGGCCATGGTCGGGATCTACTTCCTGCTCAAGATCGTGCTGCGCGCGCTGGAAAAAGTACGTGAACAGGCGGAAGCGGTTTCGGGGAGCCGTTTCATCATCCAAAAGGAATTGCCGTACACCACAGAGTTCCGTGACGTGGTCCAGGCGATGAACACGCTGGTCTACAAGGTCAAAGAGATCTACAAACAAGAAGCCGATGCCGTCGCCCGTTACAACAGGGCACTTTACGAGGACCGGCAGACCCATCTGAAAAACCGTGACTTTTTCATGATGAAGCTGGGCAGTATGCTGTCGGCCGAAGACCGTTATTCGCAAGGGTATGTTGTCGCCGTTGCGTTCAACGACCCCGACAGGGTCAAGCACGAATCGGGGGCCTACACGCTGCAAAAACAGCTTTCGCATGTCAGCGATGTCGCCCGGGGGGTTGTCAACGTTTCGGGCGACGGTTTTGCGTGCCGGGTGCGGGAATTCGACATTATGCTCATCCTGCCTTCGCTGGACGAAGCGCAGGCGAAGGCCGTGGTCAAGGAAATGCACAATGACTGTCTGGTCGGCAGCTGCGATGTCACGATCGCCGCGAGCGCATACCACGCCGGCGATACGACGTCGGAAGTGCTGGCGCACGTTGATTACGCTCTGATGCAGGCGGGGTCGGATACGAATGCGGAAGCCGTTTACCGCCCGAAACGCGACGACATTCCCGCGTGGGGGCATGACGAGTGGCGCAAACAGCTGCTCGATGCCATGAAACACGACCGTTTTGCCTCGCTCTATCAGCCGATCATGGAGCGCAGCGGGGGCACGGTACAGCATGAACTCCTGCTTCGTCTGAAACAAGACGGCACCCTTATGAGCGCCGGGGCGTTCATCCCCGTCGTGTCGCATCTGGAACTCGAGAACAGACTGGACCGCTATGTGCTCGAAAGCATCAGCAGGAAACATCATGCGACGGAAGTCGCCGTGAACGTCTCGGGAGATTTTATCGGCCACAGTTCGACGATGCGCTGGCTTTCCAACCTGCATGTCGAATGGAAGCGTGCGGGGGTGAAAGTCGCGTTTGAAGTCCCCAACTCCACCGTATTGGCCGACAGGGAATCGGCGGAAGCGTTCTCCGCTTTTGTCCAGAAACTCGGCTACCGGTTCGGGATCGACCATTTCCTTATCGAGGAACAGGACCTCGCGTATCTGCAGAAGATCAAACCCTCCTATCTCAAGGTGGATGCGGCGTACCTGCTCTCCCTGATCGAAGCCCAGGCCGAAACGAAACGGGATCCGGCGCTCTTTACGATCGCCCGGCTGCTCGATATCGACCTGATCGCGACGGGCGTCGACCGCAAAGAGACGGCGGAGCGGCTGTACGAACACGGCATCGTGCTGCTTCAGGGGTTCTGGATCGGCAAACCGGCTGAGGAAGCGCTCTAGAATGCGCGAACGGCATAAATCGGGTCTACTGGGAGCCTTGCTGGCCATCGCGAAACTGTATCACCAGGAGGTGACCGAAGAGATCGTGCTGGCGGGGCTGCCGGTCGATCCGGAAGATCCGAAACTGTTCGAACCCGACCCGCAGCGTTCGCGATCGCTGTTCAGCCGCGCGGCGGAAAAGGCGGGTTTTTCAAGTACGCTTGAAAAAAAGGAACTGCGAAAGATCGCGCGCCATCTTCTGCCGTGCATCCTCATTCTCGAAGACGAGCAGGCGTGCGTTCTGCTCGATTTCGACAAAGAGATGGAATACGCCAATATTCTGATCCCCGGCGTTCCGGACCAGGAGGGATGGATCGCCATCGACGCGCTCGAGGAGGAGTACGTCGGCTACTGTTTTTTGATGAAGAAAAACTTCGGCTACAGTCTGGATGAAAAAGAGGAAGAGGCGGAGCCGGACGAGAAACACTGGTTCTGGAGCACCCTCTCAAGGACGAAAACGATCTATTCCGACATCCTTGTCGGTTCGTTTCTCGTCAACCTCTTTGTGCTGATTCTGCCGCTGTACATGCGCAACGTCTTTGACCGGGTCATCCCCAACACAGCCCTTGACACGCTCTGGGTACTGACCTACGGCGTTGTGGCTGTGTTCATTCTGGAGGCTTTTTTAAAGTTTCTGCGCAGCTATTTTATGGAGATCGCCGCCAAAAAAAGTGACATCGTCATGTCGTCGAAAATCTTCGAGCACGTGATGGACATGAAGCTCTCAGAGCAGATCGGCTCGGTCGGGGCGTTTTCGAGCGACCTCAAACAGTATGAGAGTATCCGAAATTTCCTGACGTCGACGGTCGTGACGACCCTGATCGACCTGCCGTTTTCCATCCTCTTTCTGCTGGTGGTCTACTGGGTGGCGGGCGACGTCGTCTTTATCCCGCTTGCGACCATCATGCTGATCGTTATTTATGCCCTGGTGATCAAAGGTCCTATCCGCAACAGTATCCGCACCTCCAACCAGGCGGCGGCAGTCAAAAACAGCATTCTGCTCGAGAGTCTGAACGCCCTCGAGACCATCAAGGCGTTCAACTACAGCAGCGTGATGCAGTGGAAACTCGAAGAGGCGACGGGCAACATCGCCCAGCGCGGGCTGCGTTCGCGGGTGCTCAACGGCTCCATCGCGACCGTCACCGCCTTTTTGATCCGGGTCCAGACCGTTGTCGTAATCGTGGCGAGCGTCTACCTGATCCATGCGGGCCTGCTGAGCACCGGGGGGCTGCTCGTGGCCTACATCCTTTCGTCGCGCGCGGTCAACCCGATCGGGAAGCTGGTGGTGCTCATCTTGCAGTTCAACAAGGCGCGGGCGGGCTTCAAGGCGATCGAAAAGGTCATGGACAGCGCCGTCGAGCATCCGAAGGAGAAGGAGTTCATCAGCGCACGGCGTCTCAAGGGGAAAATCGAATTCGTCAACGTTAATTTTGCTTACCCCGAGTCAGCCAAGAATGCGCTGCACGACGTTTCGTTCACGATCGCTCCGGGCGAGCATGTCGCGATCATGGGGGAGATGGGATCGGGCAAGACGACCATCATCAACCTCCTGATGGGCTTTTACGCGCCCAAAGACGGCATGATCCTCATCGACGATGTCGAGATGGACCAGTATGCGCCGGCGGAGTTGCGCAAGGAGACCGCGTTCGTGCCGCAGGAAGTCGTGCTGCTGCAGGGCACGATCAAAGAAAACATCGCGCTGAAGCATCCGGGCATCGATTCGCATGAGATCGTCGAGGCGGCACGGCTCAGCGGCGCCCTGCGCTACATCAACCTGAACCCCGACGGCTTCAACATGAAGATCAAGGAGAAAGGACAGAACATCTCGGGCGGCCAGCGCCAATCCATCGGAATCGCGCGGGCGCTGATCGACGACTTCTCGATGGTGCTTTTCGACGAACCGACGTCGCATCTGGATGAAGAGAGCGAACGCATCGCGATTCTCGGGATCGCCCAGAGAATCAAGGGGAAAACGGCGCTGTTCGTGACGCACAAGGATGCGGTGCTCGAACTCGTGGACCGCATCATCGTGCTCGAAAAGGGCGAAGTCGTGATGGACGGCACGAAAGAGGACGTGCTCGCCAAAATGCAGGGTGCGGAGGTGAACCATGCTTGACCCCAGCAAACTCAGCCCCCGTCCGCCCCGTAAAAAGCGCGGCGGCAGCGACCGCCGGCCCAGGGCCGTGACGGAGAAGGAACTGGCCTACCTCAACAGCCGCAGCGCTGCTGTGCTGGAAAAAACCGCGCTGCGTTCCAGAATGTTCATCTGGATCATGCTGCTGACGGTTTCCGTTTTTCTGGTCTGGGCGGACCACGCCATGATCGACGAGGTCGTCAAAGGCAGCGGAAAGATCGTTCCGAGCAGCCAGATCAAATCCATCCAGAACCTTGAAGGCGGCATTGTCAAAGAGATTCTCATCAAAGAGGGCGACCTGGTGCACAAGGGCCAGCCGCTGCTGAAGATGCAGGACATCTATTTCAGTTCGACGTTCGAGAAAAACCGGCTCGAGTACGACGAACTCTATGCCAGGGCGGTCCGGCTGAGGGCCGAAGCGCACGGGGTGGCGTTTATGCCGCCCGACGTCAGCGATCCGGCGCTGCAAGAGCGGATCGAGAAGGAACGCAGCCTTTATGAAAGCAATAAAAAGCAGCTCAAGAAGAGCATTGCAATCCTCAAAGCCCAGGTCGAACAGCGTACCAGCGAGCTCAAAGAGGCGCGCGAACACTACCGGGAACTGGAAAAGGAGATGGCGCTGGTACAGAAACAGATTGCGATCAACGAACCGCTCGTCAAGAAGCGGATCGTCCCCGAAGTCGATTTTCTGAAGCTGCAGCGCGATGCGAACAACGTACAGCAGGCGCTGACGACGACCCGCCATAAGATCACCACAACGCGTGCGATGATCGATGAGGCGAGGAACAAGCTCGAAGAGGCGGAGCTGGCGTTTGCGAACCGGGCCAAAGAGGAACTCAACAGCATCGAAGCGCAGATGCAGCGCATCAAAGAGTCACAGGCCGCGCTGCGCGACCAGGTGAGCCGGACGCTCGTGCGCTCTCCGGTCGAGGGCATCGTCAAGCGGCTCTACATCACGACCGTCGGCGGGGTCGTTACACCGGGGATGAAGATGATGGACATCCTGCCGACGGGGGATTCGCTGCTGGTCGAAGTCAAGGTGCACCCGCGGGACATCGCCTTTTTGTACCCGGACCAGCGCGCGGTGATCAAGGTGACGGCGTACGACTTCGCCATTTACGGCGGTCTCACCGGAAAAGTCGTGCGCATCAGTCCCGATTCCATTAACGAAGCCGACGGAAAGACCTACTACCAGGTCTGGATCGAGACGGACAAGACCTTTCTCGGCACCGTGGAGAATCCGCTCAAGCTGATCCCGGGGATGGTGGTCAACGCCGAGATCGTGACCGGGAAAAAAAGCATCCTCGACTACATCCTGAAACCGCTGCTGCGCACGAAAGACAACGCATTCAAGGAACGATGAGATGAAAGCACTCTATCTGTTTTCCAAGCGCGATTCGGTCCTGAAGCATTGGCGC
>JARROU010000020.1:0-9838 GCA_037383585.1 Campylobacterales bacterium
GGACGGCGCAGAAAGGGGAGTTCGTCGATTTCCTTTTCCTGTTCGTGCCGTCCAGGCCATCAGCGTCGTGATGTCCCCGAAGGGGCTCCACGCACCGCCGGCATTGGCGGCCACGACGATATTGATCGCCCCCGGCACCAGGAATTTGTGGTTGTCACGGTCGATCGTAAAGAGAACCGTTGACAGGATCAGCGCCGTCGTCAGGTTGTCCGCCACCGGAGAGATGAAGAACGCCAGAAGCCCGGTCAGCCAGAACAGTTTTTTATAGCTGTAGCCCTTGGAGACCAGCTTGTACTTGAGCACATCAAAAACCCCCCGTTCGATCAGCGTCTCGATAAATGTCATCGCCACGAACAGGAAGAAGAAGATCTCTGCGATCTCTTCGATCAGTATGCGCATCTCGTGATGCAGCGGATCGGGGGAAAGCCCGTTCAACGCATAATAAATCCCGATCAGCATGAACGAGAATGTCCCGATAAACAGGGCCGGTTTCGCCTTGTTCAGCTCGTACTTTTCTTCCGTCGCGATAAAATAATAGCCGACGGCAAATACTGCCAGTACGGCAATTCCGACCCACGTCGCCGTCAGGTCCAGCATGGTTTCATGCATATAATACTCCCAGTTGAAATAAATCGTACACCTCCGACGGTGTCATACGCCTAGCTTTCGCGATAATGCACCCCGACCGATTCGGTCCGGGCCAGCGCCGCACGGACAATCTCATGCGCCGTCATCAGGCGCAGTTTCAGCAGCCGCCCGATCGGCTTGTCCAGCATCCCGTCGATCTCGTCAAGCGCTTCGTGCAGCCCCTCCGTCGTCCGGACGATGGAAACCTCTTTCCACATCAGACGGCGCAGGCGCTCCTTTTTTTCCTTGTCTCCCTCGACAAACAACGGCTCGCTGCCGGGGACAAATTCTGTCGAGCAGTGCGTCCCCTCTTCGGCCAGAAGGGCGTCGGTCGCGCGCTTGGCGAATACCAGTCCCTCGAGCAGCGAATTGCTCGCAAGGCGGTTGGCACCGTGCACGCCCGTCGAAGCAGCCTCCCCGATGGCATACAGTCCTTTCACGCTGCCGACGTGCCCGTCGAGGTCCGTCTTGATCCCGCCGATGGCGTAATGGAATGCCGGGGAAACCGGTACCCGTTCTTTGGGAATGTCGTAGCCCATGTCGCGCAGGTTGGCACTGATGTTCGGAAACCGTTCGTGGAAATAGACCGGATCGAACTCGCGGAAAGAGAGGTAGATCTGTTTTTTCGTTTTTTTCCGGTAGTCAAACAGTGCACGGCTGACAATGTCGCGGGGCGCGAGCTCGCCCCGGGGATCGTAATCGTACAGGAAACGGTAGCCGTCCTCGTCCTCGATCTGGGCCCCCTCGCCGCGCAGCGCTTCGCTCAGCAACTGCTTCTGTACGGACTGGTTGCCCAGATAGACCGTCGGGTGGAACTGCATCATCTCCATATTTTCCAGGGCGATCCCTTTTTCAACGCAGATTCCCTGGATATCGCCGCTGATGCTGTACGCATTCGTATGAAAACGGTAAAGCGATCCCACGCCGCCGCTGGCGAGAATGACCTTGCGGGCCAGGATGAGTTTGCGTTCGCCCTTGTAGACGACCTCGACCCCGCAGATGTCCCCGTCTTCGATCAGAAAATCGACGACGGTCGCGTTGGCCAGCATCGGGTGCGGATTGTGCTGCAGCAGAAAATGGTGCAGGTAGCGCCCCGTGGCGTCGCCGCCGGCATGCAGAATCCGGTCGGCGGAATGCGCGGCCTCTTTCGTATACAGCAGCCGGCCGTTTGCAGCCGTGTCGAATTTGAAACCGCGGCCGATCAGGTCGTGAATCACCTCCTGAGACGTTTCACTGAGCACCCGAACCGCATCTTCATTGCACAGGCCCGCACCGGCTTCGAGCGTGTCTTTGATATGAATGGGGATGTCGGCATCATTGCGTGCCGTCGTCACCCCGCCCTGGGCGTAGTAGGTATTGCACTCCCACGGCCGGGTCTTGTTGATCAGCAGGACTTTTTTGTCGTCGGGGATGTTCAATGCGGCATAAAGCCCGGCAATGCCGGCACCGATGATCAGAATATCATACTGCATCAGCGTGCCTCGTGCGGGGGTTCGTAATAAGGATCACCCTTATAGCCGCATCCAGTAAGACTTAACAGGCAAACCGCTATAATCATCATATGAAAAATGCTTCGCATATTCTCGCTTCACTGCGGCAAAAGCCGTCGTTTTCAAAATTGGCGCGCTTTGAATGCATCCGGCGCATCGAGGGGCTGTTCCCCCCGCACCTTCAGCGCCTCGTCCGGTACGGCTATTTTCACAACAACATACTCTATTTTGTTCTGAGCCATCCGGGCGCCAAACAGGAGTTCGATAATATCATTGCATCGATTAAAGCCCCTTTAAAACAGTACACCCCACCCGAGTGCCAGAACAGCGTGCCTGAGGACATCAGAGCCTTTGTGACCCACAAAATACCGGCGGCAAACGTGCCCGAAGGTGGGCTGAAACGTGACACCGAAGCCCATTACGCCGAACGCGCAGAAGGCGCATTCGAGAACCGGACACGGCACCCGGAACTGCACCGGCTCATCGAGCGCATCCGAGAACACATCCATGATCGAACAGATACAGAACCTGCCTGACCGCCCCGGCGTCTACCACTACTACGATGCCGAGGGGCACCTGCTGTACGTCGGCAAGGCCAAAAGCCTGAAAAAACGGGTCAAAAGCTATTTCCGCTTCACCCCGTCCCTCGGCCCGAACCCGACGCTCAGTCCGCGCATCCGCAAAATGATCAACGAAACCGTTACGCTCAACTATATGGTCGTTGAAAGCGAACACGACGCGCTGATCCTGGAGAACTCGCTGATCAAACAGCTCAAACCCAAATACAACATCCTGCTGCGCGACGACAAGACCTACCCCTACATCTACCTGGACCGTTCCGTCCCTTATCCCCGGTTCGGGATCACACGCAAGATCATCGCCGGCAGCCGGATCGAGTATTTCGGTCCCTACTCCGTCGGAGCCCGTGACATCCTCGACTCTTTGTACGAACTCGTACCGCTGGTGCAGAAACAGAGCTGTCTCGCCGGCGGAAAAGTCTGCCTGTATTACCAGATGAAGCAATGCCTCGGGCCCTGCGAAGGGCTCGTCACGCCCGAAGCGTACGCGAAACTGGTGGACGAAGCGAAAAGCCTCATCGATTCCAAGCGAAAACTGCTCGCCAGGCTCGAAGAGAAAATGGCCGCCTACGCCGAACAGCTCCGATTCGAAGAGGCGGCCAAACTGCGCGACCGGATCGATCGGATCGAACGCAGCGAGCAGCTCTCGAAGATCGACCTCGCCAATGCGGCCGACTACGACGTCTTTGCCATTGCTCACAACGAAAAAACCGCTGCCGTCGCACGCCTGTTTGTGCGGCGGGGCAAGGTCGTCTCCTCCTCCTTCGACTCCCTGCGCATCAATGAGCGCTTCGACCGTGACGAACTCTACGAACGCACCTTGCTCGAATTTTACACCGGCGAACGGCCGCCGATCATCGCCCCCATTCTCGTCGCGGACGATTTCGAAACCCGCGACTGGGTCGCATCGACCCTCTCAAAAAGCTTCGGAAAACGTGCACAGATCCTCGTACCTCTGCGCGGCGAGAAACGCAAGGTCATCGACATCGCGCGGCTCAATGCCGAAGAACAGCTGGGCAAACAGAAACACACCCGCGGCGAGGCCACGGCCGCAGCCGTGCAGGAGCTCTGCGGGCTCTCCGCCTATCCCGAACGCGTCGAAGTCTTCGACAACTCCCACCTCGCAGGGGTCGCTCCCGTCGGTGCGATGGTCGTTTCCGACAAAGGAACGTTCCAAAAAGGCGCTTACCGGCACTACACCCTTGAGGCGCGCGACGAATACGCCCAGATGCGCGAAACACTGACCCGGCGCATCGAAAGTTTCGGCAAGAACCCTCCGCCCGACCTCTGGGTCCTCGACGGCGGCCGGACGCTGTTGCAGCTGGCCACCGACCTTATCGCGTCCGCCGGCGTCAATCTCGACGTCATCGCGATCAGCAAGGAGAAAATCGATGCCAAGGCCCACCGCGCCAAGGGCAAAGCGCTGGACCTCGTCCATACTCCGGAGGAAACCCTCAAACTCCCCGTAACCGATCCGAGACTGCAGTGGGTACAGCGCCTGCGGGACGAAGCCCACCGCTTCGCGATCACATTCCACAAAAAACAACGGGAAAGACTCGCACAGGAATCAAAACTGCTTCAACTCAAAGGGATTTCCGAAGCGAAAATCAAAAAACTACTTAACCATTTCGGCACCTTCGAAGGCGTCTACAGCGCCGACGAGACCGAGCTTGCCGCGCTGCTCAATGCGGCCGACGCCAAAACCATCAAGCTGACATCCAAATAAGTTATATTTTGTAATTAATATGCTATATTTGTCGCAATTCAAAATATGCAAGGGCTTTCATGAGTCACGTAGAACCGATCGATGAAGAGTTTAAATTCGAAGGACGCGCCATTGTTAGTGAGACCGATACGAAAGGGATCATTACCTATGCAAATCGGAAATTTTGTGAAATTTCCGGCTATACGAAAGAAGAACTGATCGGACAGCCGCACAATATCATCCGCCATCCCGACATGCCGAAAAAAGCATTTGCCACCATGTGGAATACGATCAAGCAAGGGAACGTCTGGAACGGACTGGTAAAGAACCTTCGCAAAGACGGCCGCTACTACTGGGTGGAAACAACGATCACTCCGATCAAGGACGAGAACGGGGTCATCGTCAAATTTGCCGCCGCACGCAAACCCGCCAGCGATACGGCCATCAACGAGGCGGAAACGCTGTACGCGAAATTACGCCAGGAAGAATCATAAACGTGAAGGAGGCATTGTGCTAATCTACAATCATAATAAAGAGCTGGTGGGCATCGACGATGAAACGCTGCATCATCTCGGCTACAAAACGCTGGCCGAGTTTCTGCAAGAGTACAGCGACGTTGCGCAGCTGTTCGTCAAAAAACCCGGATACATCCATAACTTCCAGAATTTCCCCTGGATCGATTTCGTTCTGCATGCCGATGCCGAAGACGCACGGGCCATTATCCAGAGCGACCGCAAGCACTTCTCCTGCAATCTCGTCATTACACCGATCTTTCTTTCCGATGCCCCGGAACGGGAGGGATATGCCGTCCATTTAAAACACGTCAAACTCCTGAGCGGGGAGCCAGAGGTATTCGAACGCGAACCGATGACGCCGGCCGTAGCGGTTCCGTCAGTGGAACCTGAAGCGCCCGTCACCCATCCCGAACCGGAATTCGAACCGCCGCTGGCCGCCCAGCCGGCCGAGGAACCACCGGTGCTCGATGAGTCCGAAATGCTTGAGATTCCGGAAATCCCGGAAATCGAACTGCCTGAAATCAATCCAGACGGTTCCCTGAGCGAACCGGAAACCTTTGAACCGTTTGCCGAACCGGAAAAAACCGAAAAACCGATGCTCGGAGACTACATCAATATCAACCAGGAGGAGCAGGCCTATCTCGACAACCTGGAGACCGCCAGCGACTACGTCTTTGATCCGCACATTGCCGCCGACGAGCTCGGGCTGCCGGTTGAGCTGATCGAAGAGTTCATCGGGGATTTCATCCAGCAGGCGCACGAGTTCAAACAGGGCCTCTTCGATGCAGCATCCCAGGAGGATTTTGACGAAGTGCATATCCTTTCACACAAACTCAAAGGGGTTGCGGCCAACCTGCGCATCGAAGATGCCTTTGAAGTGCTCAGCATCGTCAACAATTCACGCGACCAGATCGAAATCGAAGCCAACCTCAAACAGTTCTACCGCATCGTGGCCAAGATGGAAGGCAAAGAGCTTCCCGAATTCGCGGAAACCGCAACACCGGCAGCGACCGAACCGGCACCGCAGATGCCCGAGAAGGAGGAAGAGCTCTACGACCTCGGCGCGATGCTCGAAACCCCTCCCGCCGCCGAGCCGGAACTCCCGCATCCGGAAACCGAGGCCGGCGCCGAAACGGTACCGGAGGCCCACGATGAGGAGGAGCTCTACGATCTCGGACTCGATACGCTGTTGAACGAAGAGCCGAGCAGCCAACCCGAAGAGGAAACCGAAGCCGAACTGCCGCCGCTGAAAGAGAAGGAGGGTCCGAGCGAACCCGCCATCCCGAGCGCACCGGGCGAAGAAGTGGAACCCTTTGAAATGGGCATTATCCCGGGCGAAGAGCAGCACCTTATCCAAGACGCCGTTGAAAGCCAGGAGTACAAGCAAATCAGCGGGGACGATATGAAAGATGCGGGCCTCACTGCCGGTGCGGAGGCGACATCGCTTCGTTATGATGTGAACAGAGCGGCCGCCGAGATCGGCCTGCGCGAAGCTTTTGTCCAGAGCCTGGTCAACGATTTCGTCAAAGACGCCAATGCCAAAAGAACGGAGCTCATGCAGGCGATCTCGAACGAGGATTTCAAAAAGATCCGTACGATCGCTTTCGAATTCAAAGGATTGGCCGACAACCTGCGTATCGAACAGATCTCCGACAGTCTGACCAAACTGCTGCGCCATGAGCAGCCTGCAGCCGTCAAAAAAGATGCAGAGCGCTTTTACGCGCTGCTGAAACAACTTTAAATAAGGAAAGCTACATGAATTTGGGACTTAAAAGCCAGTTACGCCTGATCAGTCTTCTGCCGATCCTGCTCCTGCTGAGTCTGGCGAGCTTCTACGTATATACTTCATACAGAGACTATCAGTCTGCCGGGGTATTGCAGTCGAAGCTGTCGGAAAACAAGTACCTCAACGAACTTTTTACCAATCTCTCGCGCGAACGGGGGATGACCGTCATGTATATGGGGAACCACTCCGATGCAACGAAGCGGTCGCTGCTGGCACAACGTGAGATCGTCGACCAGAAGCTCTCACAGCTTCCCGCCAAACTGAATGCAGCGGACACGGCAAAACTCAAGGGCATCCTCAAAGAGATCGAAGGGGCCCGGAACAGTGTCGATACGGGCAGTTCCGAATTCGAAGCCGTCTATGCCCAGTCCTACGGGACCGTCCTGCAGAACATTCTTGAAATTCTGGGCCAGATCACGCGCATCTCGGAAGACAAAGCGCTTTCTGCCAGCGCTTCCGCCTACTACAACCTCGTGCAGTCTCAGTACTACACGGCTTCGGAACGTGACTTCCTTTCTTTTGTACTGGCACGTTCAACCGCGCTTGAAACCGAAGAGCTCAACCGCTGGCTGGCCCTGATCGGCCGGGCGGACGCGATCAATTACGATACGGCCATCGACACCGAAATGAAGAGCAAGCTCGACGGGCTCTTCAAAAATGAAGACAACATCGAACTCTTCGAAGACATTACCGCCGAACGTTCAGAGATCATCCAGGCCATCAGCGACGGCCTGTATTCTACGCAGTCGGGTGTCTGGTTCGCCATGCTTTCCGAAAAGACGAACCTGCTCTCCGAAGCGGAATCCATGCTGGCCGAAGCGATGGACAAACGTGCCGCCGTCGTACAGACACAGGCACTGGAAATCCTGACGGCCGCCGTCATCATCTGGGCCATTGCCATCATCATTGCGCTGCTGGGCTATTTCCTCGCGAATGACATCGCCCGCAACATCAAAAACCTCGAATCCGTCCTTAAGCGTGCGGCGGAAGGTGCCGAAACCGAACACGACGAAATCAACCTCGATACCGCGAAAGGAACGGCGCAGGCCTATGCACTGCTTGAAAGCATCATCGAACAGACCAAGCGCGATAAAGTCTCCGCGCAAGAGGCGAGTGAGGCCAAGTCGATGTTCCTGGCGAACATGTCGCACGAAATCCGTACACCGCTCAACGGCATCGTTGGTTTTACCGAACTGCTCAAAGATACGGAACTGCAGGACGAACAGCGTGAATTCATCGACATCATCGAAAAAAGTTCGGAAAACCTGCTCGAAATCATCAACAACATCCTCGACCTCTCCAAAATCGAAAGCAACAAACTCGAGATCGAAGAGATCGCCTTCAATCCGCTCGAAGAGTTTGAAAGCGCCGTCGAAGTCTATGCCGTCCGTGCTTCCGAGAAACACATTGACCTCGGCTGCTTCATCGATCCGAGCCTGGAACGCCCGCTCAAAGGGGACCCAACCAAGATCAAAGAGGTCGTCATCAACCTGCTCTCGAATGCCGTCAAGTTCACCAACAGCGGCGGGGCCATCAACGTCAACGTCCGTCGCGAAGCCTGTGACACGCCGAACCGCGCCCGCATCCGCTTTGAAGTCAAAGACAGCGGGATCGGGGTTACGGCAGAGCAGAAAGCGCGTATCTTTGAGGCCTTCGGACAGGCGGACACGTCTATTACCCGTAAATACGGCGGTACCGGCCTCGGTCTGACGATTTCCAGCCGCTTTATCGAACTGATGGGCGGCAAGTTGGATCTTGAAAGCGAAACGGGTCAGGGAACGACCTTCTTCTTCACACTCGAGCTCGAGGAGATCGAAACCCTCAACGAGTCACTCCAGGGGACGTTCTCCAACATCAATGCGCTCGTCATGATCGACGAGAACCGCCGGAAAGCACAAACAGACTACCTGATCGAATACCTCGACTTCTACGGCGTCAAACACACTTCGTTCAAAGACCTGCGCGAACTGCAGGAGCTCGAAGAGCGCACCAACTTCGATATGCTCTTTGCGGACTTCGATTACTGTGACGAAGAGGTGCTGAAACAAGTGGCCGCTTCCCCGGAAGCCACGGCTCTGATTACCAAGTCGTACTACATGAAAAAAATCGAGAGCATGGAACTCGATCTCTTCAAGGTGCTTTACGAGCCGCTCAATGCAACCAAGCTCCAGACGGCCCTCGAATCGTTCGACTCCGAAGATTTCGTCGCCAAAAAAGCGCAGAAAAAACGCAAAAAAGTCAGTGCCGACGCCAAATTCGACGCGAAGGTGCTCGTCGCGGAAGACAATGTCATCAACCAGAAACTCATCCGCCGCACACTCGAAGAGCTCGGCCTCGACGTCACCATTGCCAATAACGGTCTCGAAGCGTTCGAAAAGCGCAAGAACGGCGAGTTCGACCTGATGTTTATGGACATCCAGATGCCGGTGCTTGACGGCATGGAAGCCACCATGGAGATCCTCGATTACGAAGAGGACGAAGAACAGGCACACGTTCCCATCATCGCGCTGACCGCCAACGCACTCAAAGGAGACCGCGAACGCTTCATGGATGTCGGTATGGACGAATATACGACGAAACCGCTGGTCCGGACGGAGATCCTCAATCTCCTCAGCCAGTTCATCGGCGACAAGATCGTCGACGTCCACACGCTCGAAGCAGAAGCGGAGGAGGAAACCGCCCCTGAAGCAGCGGCAGAAACGCCGGCAGAGCTGGAGGAAACGCCTGCGGAGGAAGAAACAGCCATCGAGGCTGCGCCGTCAGTCACCTACGATGCCGATATTCTCCTGGCGAAAAAAGGCGTGCTTGAGAACAAGCTCTTCGGACAGCTTCTCGAAGACCTTGATTACAGCTATGAGAGTGTTACCGGCGCGAGCAATCTGATCGATACGCTTGGAAACAAACAGTACAAAATCATCCTGTTCGATCAGGAAATAGAGGGACTTGATCTTAAAGAACTGCATGACATTGTCGCAGGAAAAACGCCAAAAGCAGCGGCAGTTATGATGGTCGACCCCGGAGTCGAACCGGATGAAGAGACCAAAACGTACGTCGACGACACCATTAAAAACGTCATCAACAAAGACCTTCTGCGTCTGATTTTTGAAAAATACGTATAATAAAAAGGAAACTATATG
>JARROU010000021.1:0-16099 GCA_037383585.1 Campylobacterales bacterium
TCTGCTCGAGCATTTTGCCCATCTCGCCGAAATTCATTTTGTCGAACATCAGATCTCGTGCAATACGTCCGTAATGCCGTTGTCATCATCTACGAGGACAACGGTCGGCTGGTACGTATCCAGCTCTTTTTCATCATACGTCGCATAGGCGACAACAATGACCTTATCCCCCTTGTGCACCTTGCGCGCCGCCGCCCCGTTGAGGCAGATGTCGCGTTTGCCGCGTTCACCGAGGATAATGTAAGTTGAAAAACGCTCACCGTTATTGATATTGAGGATCTCTACCTTCTGGCCGACCCGCATGCCCGAAGCCTCGAGCAGCTCCTCGTCAATCGTGATGGAACCGACGTAGTTCAGGTTCGCATCCGTTACCGTGGCACGGTGAATTTTGCTGTAAAGCATTTCGATCGTCATGTATGTTTTATCTTCCCATTTGCTTTTGCATCGCTTCCGGAGAGATCGGGGCATCCCACAGCTCATCCGGAATGATGTATTCTTCGACCGGTGTGCCGCCCATGATGTGTTCATCGATGATGCGGTCGATTTTCTCCTTGGTCAGGCCGGCATACATCGTATGTCCGGGCTCGACCAGCATGACCGGTCCGGCATTACAGCGGTTCAGACACGCTGTACGTACCGGTTGTACGGTCGCAATTATACCCTTTTGCATCAAAGTCTGCGCTAAATGCTGGAAAAGGTCCTGTGTCTGGGGGTTGACGCACGATGGTTTCGGCATCCCCGGAGGAGCGGACTGCTCGCATTTGAAAATATAAAAAGCCGGCTGAGGTACACCCATAGTAAACTCCAATGAAAAAATTTCGCGTATTATAGCCAACGGAAAAGTCGGCCGGATTTAGCGATAAAGTTAGTGGGAAGGCTTAAGGACAGCGGTTCGGAACCGCGTGTTACGGTGCGGTGACGTTGATCTCGAACGAGTCGTTGACGTCGTAGCGCGTCACGTTGATCTCAAGAGTGCCGACGGCGTTACCCGTGTAAAGCGTACCGTTCTGCTCCAGGGACGCATTGCTGTCGCCGGCATTGCCCAGGACCCATGTGATCCCTTCGCCCTGTGTCACGTCCAGCGTCGTGTCGTCGTCAAACGTTCCCAGCGCGTAGAGTTGCAACGTCTGTTCCTGCGTGACGGTTGAAAGGTCCGTGTCGCTCGCGTTGATCTCGACGGAGGTGAGCGCATGGACGTGGAGGATTTCGCTGTCAAAGTACTGCTTGTAGCTGCCCGTGATCTCGACGTCGCCGCCATACTCAGCACCGATGACAACACCATCCGTATCGGCCATCGCGATGGATGTGTTGGATTCACTCCAGTCGATGAACGGCGTCACATTCAAATCGGGGACATCGTTGGTATAGCTGGCCGTGGCGACCATCTGCACCTTCCGCGTCGCATAAAATTCGGTGGCATTCGCCTCGACGGCGAGCGAATCGATGTCGCCGGCCAGCGGAATATTGCTGTTCTCGCCGCATCCGAAGAACAGGAGTGCCGCCGCCGGTAAAATCGCTTTAAGGTACATGCTGGCTCCTAAAACCGGTAATTCACGCCCAGATAGGGCTCGAAAAGATAAGAGGTACTCTCCACCTGGTCCCCGATCATATCGAGATCTTCCCAGCTCTTGTCACGGTAGAGGACCGAAGCTTCCACGTCAAAGCCGGCCCCGACCGGGAAGTAGACGCCCAGCCCGCCGAAAAAGCTGCCCGAACTCAGCGACTTCGTTACCGTGCGCCGGACCTCCAGCTCGCCGGCCCCGAAACCGAGTTTGAAAAAAGGATAGAAACCGCTATCGAAATCGAACGCCTTGATCAAACTGATGTCAAAATAGAGGTAGTCGGTGTCTTTATCGGAGAAGATGTTTTTGTCGTAGCGGCCGTATCCCAGGTCCACCTCGACCGCGTAGCTGCGGATATCGCCGTAGCCCGCTTTGAGCTGGACCCCCTGAAGCAGGGCCGTCTCTTCCCGGGTGTCCGTTCCGGGGTTTTCGACGCTGAACGTTTCACTCCCCGCAATGGCTCCCAGACCGAAATGCACGGTCGCATCGGCGTGCAGCACACCGATACAAAAGGTCAAAATCACGAACAGCCGTTTCACCAGATTACCGCCTTTTTAAGCGTAATGATAGTCAAGGGCACCTCTGAAAGCCCTGAACAGAACCCGGAGGGCTTTCTGAAGCGCTCTTACGCCTCACTTAAGAGTGCGCGGATCACCTCACGGTCATCGAAGGGGAGCTTTTGGTCGTAGATAATCTGATACTGCTCGTCGCCTTTGCCGAGAACGACCACGACCTCGTCGCCGCTGCGCTCTTCAAGCGCCATCGCGATCGCGGCTTTGCGGTTGGGTTCGACCACCGCTTCGTCCGGATGCTCCATCCCGCCGAGAATGTCGGCGATGATGGCGTCGGGGTCCTCGCTGCGGGGATTGTCGCTGGTGACGTAGACCTTTTTCGCCAGGTTCTCCGCCACCTTTCCCATCAGCGGACGCTTGCCGCGGTCGCGGTCCCCGCCCGCGCCGAAGACCACGATCAGCTCCTTCTCCTTGAGGGCATTGAGCACCTGGCCCATGCCGTCGGGAGTATGGGCGAAATCGACGATCACCAGCGGGGATTCGCTCACAACCTCCATCCGTCCGCTCACACCGGCAAATCCGCCGACCGCGTCGCAGATCCCTTCCAGGTCCCTGCCGCTGACGAGATGGACCGCTGCCACGGCCGCGGTGAGGTTGTACAGATTGAAAAAGCCGTGCATCGGGCTGTGGAAAGTCTGGATCTGCTCGAAATGCTGCAGCACGGCGCTGATGCCCTCATTGAGTGAATAGGCCATCACCTTGTAGCTTGCAGGATTCTCGATGCCGTAGGTATAGGCCTGCTTGATATTGAAATCCGCCTTGGCTTCATCCTTGTTGATCAGTTTTTTGCCCTCGTCCGCAAAAAAACTGTTCTTCACTCGGACGTACTCCTCGAGTGTTTCATGGTAATCGAGGTGATCCTGGGTGATATTGGTGAGGATCTTCAGCGCGAAATCGATCCCCTCCGCACGCTTTTGCACGATGGCGTGGGAGCTGACTTCCATCACGAAATACTCGCATCCCGCGGCCACGGCCTGGTAGATATGTCGGTAGGTATCGAGGAGCGTCGGCGTGGTCAGGCTTTTGCCCTCGCACACCTCGTCGTTCATGAAAAAGCCGCGCGTGCCCTGAAGCGCCGCCTTGAAGCCGAGGTCCAGCAAAATGGAGTAGATCGCGCTCGCCGTCGTCGTTTTGCCGTTGGTCCCGGTGATGCCGATGACTTTGATGCGGTCCAGCCCGAACAGCGGGGCGATTTCCGCCGGCGCGATGACCGAATGCGCTCCGCGTCTTTTGGCGTCGTCCAGGTAGCGCCGGTTGAGTTCCGTCAACACGAACGCCGTCTGCGCATCGCACTCCGCGGAGTTTTCCGTCACATAACGGAACGGCTGATCAGGAAGCGCTATCTTCAACCGGTCGGCTTTTCAGAATGTCGCGCAGCAATCCTCTTAGCTGCTCGTCGTTTGGGTACATCGACAGGGCGGTCTCGATGTAGTTCATCGCCATGGTGTTGTAGCCGTGGCGGTTCAGCTGGGTCAGGAAGTCGATGAATTCCTCTTTTTCCGTGATCAGCACCCGGGTCGAGAACATGATGTTTTCAAAAAGGGTCTTGAAATCCCCCTGTTCTTCGACCAGCTGTCTGAAATCATCGTACAGGATGCCGTCTTCGTACTCCAGGCGGTGGCGCAGCGGCTCGGCAAAAAGCGAGGAGAGCTGCTCAACCGTCCCGTCCATCGTCTGCAGGATCTCCGAGATCACCGTATCGGCCTGTTCGGCATCCTCTTCGCGCAGAACTTCGTAATAGTCGAACAGCGCCTCGGCCGACTCTTCCCCGCTCATCGCCATTTCGGCCAGGATCGCACCGTTAAAGGCCTCTTTGGATTCCGGATAGTCTTGCAGCACCTGGGCGTACTGGCGCAACGCCTCTTCGTAATTTTCCTGGTTAAAACTTTCATTGGCAAGGGCAAGCGTTTTATATTTGTTGATTGGTTTCATGCTTTTCCTTTTCAAAAATATATGCATTTCTCTCTCTTAGAGATATTTATATTATACCGTATTTTTTCGTTTCTTACAGGTTTCTTAAATACTGTCCATCTGATTTTCCATGCCCGCAGGCAGGTTGACAACGGTCAGCTCGGGATGGATGTCCATGCGCAGCTGGCGTTCGACACCGTATTTAAGGGTATTGCCCGCACTGCCGCACCCGACGCATGCACCGCCGAGCTGCACGTAGACGACGCCGTTTTTGACACCGAGCAGCTTGATATCACCGCCGTCAAGCGCCAGCGATGGGCGCACTTTGTCTATGGCGTTTTTCACCGGTTCGTACAGTTCTTCATCTGTAAACGGGATCATACTGATTGTCCTTTTTATCGACACCTGTCGACCTTTTTGTGATCATAAAATAGGGAAAATGCGCTTAACAAGCCCTAAATTATGATCGTGTGCATCTAACTCTCAGCATGGGGGAGAAAGGACTCTACAATCTCCGCAACGTAGCGCGGTTTGCGCATCCCGATCAACACGACGTCGATCTCCGGCTGCTCCATCAAAAACGCGATCGCACACGCCTGAAGCGCCCCTTCGCACCCCTCCAGCTGCGGCGCCAACGCCTCGCGTACTTTGAGACTGCACTCGTGGGCCACCGTGGCGCCGTAGGCTTCCAAAAAGAGCACCAGCTGCTGCGCGACCGCGCCGCGTTCCGCTTCGCCGAGCGCCGAGAGGACCTTTCTGACGTGGGGCAGCACCTCGGAATACAGAAACGATTCGTACTCCCCGACCCAGCCGAATCGGTGTTTGACCTCGTCGAGCTGATGGATCAGGTTCTGCAGCGACGAGAGCGTCTCATGGTCGCACAGCTGCAGCATTTCGTTCAGATGCGCATCGTACGAAGCGGGCGCGGGATAGTCCGCCAACCGGTACATCTGCGTACCGTGCTGCGCATTGAGCGGCCGGTTGGCGAGCACTCTCAGACCATGTGCCTTGGCCCATTCCGCGCATTTGAGCCCCTCCGTTTCAAGCAGGTTGATCGGCAGCTGCACCGTTGTGAAATGGCTCTGCGCGTTTCCCGCGCTTCGGGCCGCGTGTTCGGCCAGCGCCGCCAGGTCCTCGTAGGGGAGGAACTCCGGATCGGTCGGGACCTTGGCAAAACTGTTCGAACTGATCCCGTAGCCGTCGATCTTTCCCTCGGACACCGCCCTCTCCAGGGCGACGAACGCCCGATAGATCCGGTCGTTCATCCCATCGAGCGCCTCGCTCCTGTCCTGCCCTTTGTTGAGCGCATCGAGCAGGAAATACTCCGGGTTGTGAATGAGATAACACCCGATCGACGTCCGCTGCAAACGTTCAAGACTCTGTTCGAGCTGATCGCGCATGAAATCCGGATGGATACAGTGATACACGTGCGGGGCGAACTCCACCACCTCTTCAAAAGCCGCTCCCTCCTTCAGGCGCGCCATCGTGCTTCCCTGGATGTAGCCGAACTTGCTGACGATCTCGACCGATTCTCTTGCATTGTCCTCCATGAACCGCAGTGCCTTCGCTACGGCGCGCTCCGCACCGCCGTCCATATAGTTGGTCGACGTGTCGATCACACGGACTCCCGATGTCACCGCCATGCGCAGTGCTTCAATGTGTTCGGGGTTTTCATCGCTGACACGGTACGTGCCGAATCCGATCTCCGCCATTCCCAGCTCCTTTTAGTCCCGGCGGTGGCCTCCGGGCAGTGATATTAAAACCGAAGAATGCCATAGCCCGCATTAGGGTGCCTATAAATGACCGCTCCTCTTCCCGGTTTCACCCGGCGTTCATGCGATCTCCTCTTCGAAATAGGCATCGATGTCGCTGTAACTTTTCCCCGTATAGTCTTTGAAGGCCAGATGCCGATGCCCCAGCTCGGAGAGCGTCCGCACCCCCATAATCGCCATCAGCCCCCGGATGCCCTCACACATGTGCCGGTGGTAGTTCGCCATCCGATGCGCCTTCTGCTCGACGAGGAACGACGCCCGCTTTTTCTTGTCCTGCGTTGCGAGGCCGACCGGGCAGTGACGCCCGTTCGCCCCCGAGCACTCCCGGGCGCGGATGCACCCGACGGTCATCATAAAAGCCCGCGCCATCGCAACGTAATCCGCGCCCAGCGCCAGCAGCAGCGTCGCATCATCGGGGGTCAGCACTTTCTCGCTGGCGATGACTTTTACGTTCTCGCGCGCCCCGATCTCCCTGAGCGATTTGTCGACGATATAAAGAGCCTTGTGCAGCGTCATGCCGACGCTCATCATCATGTCCAGCGGCGCCGCGCCGCTGCCCCCGTCCGCGCCGTCCACGGTGATAAAGTCCGGGTAGGCCTCCGAGCCGGTTTCCAGCCGTTGCCGTATCAGTTGCGCATAGGGTTCGAACGCCTCGGAGGATGAAAGGACAATCTTGATCCCTACCGGTTTTTCGGAAAGGCGTTTGAGTTCCCCCAGGAAATCGAACAACTCTTCCAACGTCTGAGCGTAAGGAAAACGGTTCGGAGCGAAGATGTCTTTGAACGGCTCCACCCCGCGGTAATATGCAATGGCGTCCGTCACCTTCTCCCCCAGCAGCTTGCCGCCGGTCTGCTTCGCCCCCTGCGCCAGCTTGATCTCGGTCATGCGGCAGAAACGCATGACTTTTTTATAGCGCTCGGGATCGAACTGCCCTTCCCCGTCGCGCACGCCGAAGAGCCCGCTGCCGATCTGGAATATGATGTCGGGAAGATCTTCGGGCACCGTTTCTGGGAACGCATCGAGCGGTGCATCCCAGTCGACCCGGTAGCACGCAAGCGTCTTCGGGTCGAGCAGGTAGGTCTCCTCCTCTTTGGGTTCCAGGACCATGTGCCGGTACACCCGGTTCGCGATCGCCGGATTGAAAAGCATACGCATGACGCGGTAGACGCCGCGCGCAAAAAGCGTGCCCCGTTTCGCCTGCAGATACGCGCAGTTTTTCGGATCGTAACGGTGCGTCATCAGAAAATTCGACGTCAGGGAGCCTTCCCCCGTATTGATCGGAAACTGCCCCAGATAGGCGCCCCAGGCAAACGCCCGCGTGCCTTCGGGTGAAATCGAGCCGTCGCTCATGGCCGAACGCCCGAGCACCGATCGCGTTGTGAACGGAAAGCGCGCGCCGCGCCCGAAGGTGACGGAGAACGGTTCGTCGATCTGCTCCTCGTTGAGCACCAGGTTCGCGTTTTTGATCGCCAGACGCGGCCCGTGCAGCGGCTGCCCTGGCGAAAACGACGAGACCAGCCCCTTGTTTTCCGCCGCATTGTAGACCCATTTCACCTTGTCGAAGGAATCGTAGAAGTTTTCGTCGCCGAAATACTGACGCATCGGGTCGCGCATCGCATAAAAGACGTAACGAAGCCGTCCGATCAGCGGGTAGTTGATCAGCAGCTGATTTTCGTGCTGGATGTACCGGTCGTAGAAAAAAATTACCAGCAGCGACAGCACGAGTACTGCCCCGGCGCCTTGAAGGATGAAGGTCAGAATCGGAAAGGAGTATTCCCCGTGCAGAAAGTCGAGCAGCTCTTCCATCTATTCCCCTTTGAAGAGCAGATGGTCCAGGCTGTACCGTCCGGGACCGTGACTGATAAACAGCCCCAGAAAGACGAAATAGTACATTGGGATTTCAAAACCGTTATTGGAACATTCGAACCCGTTGGGCAGGTGTACCGTCAGAATCGCGACGATCATAATGACCATGAGCGGAATGCTGATCAGCCGCGTCAAAAGACCCAGCGCCAGCAGAACGATACCCAGGACTTCGACCGAACCGACAAGGTAGGCGGTAAAAAGCGGTAAGGGGTAGCCCATGCTGCCGAACCACTCGGCCGTTGCCTCGATCGACTCCCATTTCAGATGGGCCGCTTCCGTGAATCCCGTCGCGACAACGAGGCGCGCCGCGAGCAGGAAAAGACTGCTTCCGTACTCTCCCAGGCGCGAAAACTCCCGGTAAAACTTTCCGAACGCCATAAGGACTCCTTCGTTTTGAGGTGTCTTGCAGTCATTGTAGCCAAAACAGCAACAGCGTTACAATCAGATTATAAATAATAATAAATTTTAAATGTTGGTGAAAAAAAGGTGTGAGAAGTCCAAAGGGGAGTCCCCTTTGGTAAAAGCGGATTAAACCAGCTCGATGAACGCCATCGGAGACGCGTCACCGCGGCGGGTTCTGGTTTTGATGATGCGGGTGTAACCGCCGTTGCGCTCTTTGTATTCCGGCGCAACTTCGTTCATCAGTTTTTTGACCGCTTCTTTGCTTTGCAGGGAAGCGAAAACCGCGCGGTGAGCGTTAGAGTCGCCCTTGCGCGCAGTCGTGATCAGCTTTTCAACGTAAGAGCGGAGCTCTTTCGCTTTGGGCAACGTCGTTTCGATTTTCCCGTTTTCGATCAGTGCAATGCTCATGTTTTTAAGCAGGGCAGCGCGGTGTGCGCTGGTGCGTCCGAGCTTGCGGTATCCATGACGATGTCTCATGATACTTCCTTATTCAGATTCAATTTTCTTTTTCAGCACGCTGATGGTATCGTCGCCAAGCTCCTGGCCGACCTGGAAGCCGGTCTCTTCGAGTTTTTCGACAATCTCTTCGTACGATTTTTTGCCAAGATTCTTGACGTTTTTCAGATCGCTCTGACTCATCATGACGATTTCACCGATGTACTTCAGGTTGGCACGGTCGAGGCAGTTGAAGCTGCGCGCAGAAAGACCGAGGTCCTCGATCGGCGCGGTCAGCTTTTCAACCTCTTCGGAGGCCTCGGCACGTTCGATCGTTACCGGAGACTGGATGCTGATCTCGCTGCTGAAGACCGCCATCTGCGCATGCATAACATTCAGCGCGTTGCGGAAAGCGTCCAGCGGGCTGATCTGTCCGTCGGTGACGATGTTGAGGACAACTTTTTCAAAGTTCGGGTTGTCTTCAACCAGAACGTTTTCGATGCTGTAGGTCGCTTTGCGTACCGGCGTAAAGAATGCGTCGAGTGCAATGTAGCCCTCTTCAATCTCGTCGCGGATGTCTTCGCTCGGAACGTAACCGATCCCCTGGAAGATTTTCAGCGAGAAATTCAGCGTCGCATCTTCGTTCAGCGTTGCCAGGAAGGCGTCCGGCGTCACGACGTCGACGTCATCGTTGATCAGGTCGCTTCCCTTGATCTCGCACGGTCCGACAAAGCTGTAATCAATCGTCGCCTCTTTGGCATCGTTTTTCAGTTTGAAACGGATGCTTTTGAGGTTAATGATAAAGTCAGAGATATCTTCGAGCATGCCGCGCACGGAGTCGAACTCGTGCTTGGCGCCCTCGATCTTAATCGCGATCGGCGCATATCCTACCGAACTACTCAGCAGGAAGCGGCGCAGCGGGTGCGCCAGTGAAACCGCATAGCCTGTCTCAAACGGATAGGCAATGACATTGGCTTCGGTATCGCTGATCTGCTCGACGACGAACTCTTCGGGCAGAAGCGGAGATGTTTTGATCTTTTTCATTTAGAGCGCCTTTCGTTTAAAGATTATTTCGAGTAAAGCTCGACGATGAAACGTTCTTCCACTGGAATAACAACTTCTTCACGCTCCGGAAGGCGGGTATAGATACCGAATTTTTTCTCAGCATCTACGTCAACCCACGGTGCCATACCAGTCTGGCTGGTCAGTTCAATATACGACGTTGTCAAGGCGCTGCTCAAGCAGGGTGATCAGGTTGTAACCTGTGTTGCCCTCGCGGCGTTTCGCTTCGGCGAAGAGTGCACGCATCTGTTTCTCGGAAACCCCGTACATGAACTTCGCTTTCTGCTTCTCGTTCAGCTGCAGACCGTACTCAGATACTTTCTTACGGCGCTGGCCGTGCTGACCCGGTGCGTAAGGGCGTTTGTCGAGTGCGGACTTGCCTGCAAGGCGACGCTCGCCTTTCATGTTCAGGCTGACGCCGAATCTTCTTTCGATTTTTTCTACTGGACCTCTATATCTTGCCATCTATAGCCCCCTTACACTCTACGACGTTTCGGTGCACGACAACCGTTGTGTGGCAGCGGCGTAACATCTTTCATGAATGTCACGCGTACGCCTTCGATCGCACCGACAGATTTAACTGCTGTTTCACGGCCGGAACCCGGACCCTGAACCTTGATACCGACTTCTTTGATGCCGTGTACCATTGCTTTTTCCATAGCGGTTTCTACCGCCTGCTGCGCAGCAAACGGTGTTGATTTCTTGGAACCTTTGAAGCCGAGGCTTCCCGCAGAGCTCCAAGCAATCATGTTGCCCATTTCGTCAGTGACGGTCACGAGCGTGTTGTTGAAAGATGCAGAAATGTGCACGATACCGCGTGCAATATTCTTCTTGACAACTTTTTTGCGTGTTGCTTTTCTCTTAGCCATTCAATCGCTCCTTACGCTGCACCGACAGTACGGCGTTTGCCCTTGCGGGTACGCGCGTTTGTCTTCGTTTTCTGACCGCGGCACGGCAGTCCCTTACGGTGACGGAGACCGCGGTAGCTACCGAGGTCCATCAGGCCTTTGATGTCCATTGCGACTTGTTTGCGCAGGTCACCCTCGACCATGTATTTTTCACGGATCTCTTTCGTGATCGCCGCAACGTCGTCCTCGGAAAGTTCGTGGACGCGTTTGTTATAGTCGATGCCTGCGGCATCGAGAATAAGGCGTGACGTGTGCAGGCCGACACCATAGATGTAGGTCAGGCCGTACTCGACGCGTTTTTTCTTAGGAAGGTCTACACCAGCAATACGTGCCATGTTTATCCTTGTCTCTGTTTATGTTTAGGGTTCTTGCAGATGACTCTGACAATCCCTTTGCGCTTGATGACTTTGCAGTCATCACACATCTTCTTGACTGAAGAACGTACTTTCATTGTATGCCCTTGATGGTTTAATTAATCATTTTCCGCAGAAAACGGGTTCAACCGTCCTCCCCGAGGATCGAACGGCCCACGATAACCAATACGTCGCTCTACACGTTTCAGGCGGCCTTTTCCGGCCTGCCAATACTTGCAGCTGCTTTTATAAAAACAGATGTAAATACTCAACCCGATGTGTTCGAAACGGTAAAGTGGAGGCGTATATTACTTAAAAAAAGCTGAATTTAAGTTTAAATATGCGAGCCACCCTGCCTGCCATACCGGCCGTCTGTTTCAAAACGACCGTTAATGCCCGTCCCCGTAACGCAATGCCCTCCGAAGGGCACGATCGTGCCGCGCCAGCATCTGAATCGACGTCCCCTCCCGGTCTTTCACGCTCGTATTTGACCCCTTGAATACCAGCGCTTTCACCATGTCGACATGATGCTGTTTTACGGCATAGAACAGCGGGGTGCGTCCCTTGTCGTCTCTGGCGTTGACGTCCGCGCCTCTGACAACCAGACGCATCACGGCGTAATCATCATCTTTGCTGCCTTTTGCCAGTTCAAAAAGCTGCTCAGTCGCATCCGGACCTTCTGCGACGGAAGGGGCTTCATGCGCCTTTGCCGATTGCGATGTACTGATCTCCCAATGGGACTGGAACGAGAAGTGCTGAACCCCGTTTTCTTCCTTCGTTCCCGAGGGCATCACTCCGTTCCCCTCAACCGTCACCGCACCTTGAGAAGGCATCCCGGACGGCGGCATGCCGAACGCTGCAGACGGCGATTCCATCTGTATCATTTCCATATCCGCCTGCGCGGACTGCATAAATTCGTCAATGATGTTATTGACATAGTACGTTCCCACCAGTCCGGGAAAGAGGATAGTGATCAGGAGCAGCAGGGGTGCGAGCTTTCTCGCCGTCCGGTATTTCCCCGGACGTTCCGCCTCGAGATCCGTTACCGTGGAGCCGACGGCCATGTCGTGCAGCATACGGTTCTTCGACGAGAAGAAAATGACGAACAGCGGAAGGAAGAACATGAATTCGATGATCATCACGAGATAGCGGGCCAGCGACCGGAGATAGGAGAGGCGCCCGCCGTCCGCACCGACGACTTTCATGCCGAGCACCATCTTGCCGATGGTCGCCTGATAAGGAGATGCATGCATCAGCGTGTAGTACAGCACCACAGCGATCCAGTACATTCCCATAACCGCCGCCATCAAGCCTTCCGGCGCCATGCCCAACTGCGTCGGGACAATGATGATCAGCGCAAAGACGATATTCAGTACAAACCCATCGATCATAAACGCGATGAAGCGGTTCCAGACAGATGCATATACCGGTTGTTCCATAAAGAGCCCTTCTTTCGATAATATGCGGCCATTTTATCGCAACGATCTTTAACTTGTTTTATATAGAGAATCATCATCACAGTATTTTGCAGCGATGCGTTTTAGTCCCAACGACACTCCTGCCGCTCCTGGTTCCTGTATCTTGTATTTTGGTAAAAAGCACGATGATTAGAAAAAGCATGGCAAAGCGCCGATATAATACCGTTGCAATAAAACCCGGGAAGGACACTGCGTGGAAATACTGATCGTTGAAGACGAACCCGTCGTCGCCAAACAGCTCGAGGAGACGCTCCATCAAGAAGCCTACGAAACCGTGACGGCTTCGAGCGTTGCGGAAGCGGAGCGCGCCATGGAGCAGCGCCGTTTCGATCTCGTTCTGCTCGACTGGAATCTTCCCGACGGCGACGGCATCACCCTGCTGCGGACGTGGCGGGAGCAGGAGGTCGCCATTCCCGTGCTCGTGCTTTCGGCCAACATCACCGTCGACGACCGCGTCCACGCGCTCAATGTCGGGGCGGACGACTACCTCTGCAAACCGCATTCAAGCATCGAACTCCTGGCGCGTATCCGCGCCCTTCTGCGCAGCGACAGCCCGCTGAAAACCTCGAAAATCAAAGCGGAAGACGTTGTCCTGGACATCATCGCCCGCGAGGTCACGGTCGCCGGCGAACCGGTCGCCCTCGGTGCCGCGGAGTTCGACCTGCTGACCCTGCTGATGCAGCATCAGGGCATCGTGCTCACCCGCTACCAGCTCAATGAACACCTCGGCCAAGACCTTGACCGCGTCTCCGTCAACGAGCTTATCGACCTCCACATCCGCAACCTCCGCAAGAAACTCGCCCGCCCCGACCTGATCCGCACCGTCCGCGGCGTGGGCTACACGATCAAAGCGTCGTAAAGCAGAGCCGGGCCGTACTCCCTTTTCCCGCCCCTTCGCTCGAAAGCGTCAATTCCGCGCCGGAGAGCCGGGCAAAACGGCGGCTCAGCGCAAGCCCCAGCCCGCTGCCGCGCTCCCGGTCCTCCTCTTCGGACTGCACGAACGGTTCAAACACACGTTTGAGCGTATCGGACGACATGCCCCGTCCCGTATCTTCTACCGCAAGACAGAGACCGCCCTCCATTTTTTCCACCCAGCATGCGATGCTGCCGCGGTCGGTAAATTTTATGGCATTGGAGATCAGATTGAGGATCACCTGCCGCAAAAAGCGCCGGTCGGTCACCACGGCACCGTCGGGGACCTCTTCGGACACCTGAAGCAGAACACGCTTTTGTTCCGCAAGCGGTGCGAGCAGCGTCCCGACCTCATCAAGCATTTCCGCGACTTCCGCGGATGAGAGCGTTTCAAGCTCCGGCTCGTATTTGCCCGCTTCCAGCCGGGCCAGGTCCAGCAGGTCGTTTACCATGCCCAGCAGCTGCTGCGCGGCGTTCTCGATCCCGCCGACCCGTTCCATATCCGCTTCATCCAGTTTGCCGTAGCCGATCAGGAACTGCGTCTGCGACAGGATCGCATGCAGCGGCGTGCGCAGGTCGTGCGAGAGGTGCGAAATGAATGCCGTCTTGGCCGCCGCGTCGCGGTGCAGGCGGTTGAAGGCCCGGATCTGCTCGATCCGCGCCGCGATCATGGAAGCGATGGCGCGGAAAAAGGCCTGTTCCTCTTCTGCCAGCCCCTCCGGTATGATCAATGAACCGTAATATTTGAGGGTCTCATGGTCAAAGTCGTAGACGTAGAGCGAAGGCATCTTGTGTTCGCCGCTGTAACGGCTGAAACGCACGTCGTACTCGGGCGCCAGGGTTTTGAGCTGCCCCAGCGCCGTCTTCAGGCACGCGCTCTCCTCTTCCGTTTCCATCAGCCGGTTGAAGAGCCCGATCATCTGCGTCAGCCGCTTGACCCGGATGAAGTTTTCGCGCCGCAGCGCCGCGAATGCTTTTTGGATGTCGTCGGCCAGTGCATTGAACGCCGTCGCGAGCTGGCCGATCTCGTCGTCGCGCTCGACGGAGACGGTGTGTTCGTAACGGCCGGTCCGCACCATCTCCGAAGCCCGCCGCTGCAGCGCGCCGATCGGCGCGACGATACGCCGGGAGAACCAGTACGCCGCCACGGCGATCGCCCCGACGCCGAACAGCAGCATCAGTACCAGGAAGCGGTTAAGATCCTGCATCTCCATACGCTGCTCTGCCCGGTCGATGCGGTACCCCACATACCATCCCGGCAGCGGTTCCGCCAGTGAACCGTAGAGCCATATCGCATCCTCGGTCTCGTAGATCCCCTTCGGCTCCGCCGCGGGGAACGGCGGCATCAGCGTTCCGATGTAACGGGACGATTCCGGTGAAAACAGTACGGTCTCGGCCAGACGGCTTTTAAAATTGAAACGGCGCATATTGTCAAGACGGTACTCCATCAGAAGGTACCCGACAATGCGCTCTTTCCCCATGCCCGAATACACCGGCATCTGCAGCAGCAGTGTATCGCCGGCCGCGACGGGATTCGGATGCCCCACGCCGGCTTCGAAGGCGCGGTAGTGTCTGTAGGGTCCTCCCTTTTGCGAGGCACCGGTGGAGGCGATCACACGTCCGCTGACCCCGATCGCCAGCAGCTCGATGTCAATGTCGTAGACCGCCTTGTAGCGTTCGAGCAGCGATGCGATCCGCCCGCCGGGGTCATCGACGAGGATGTCCTCCATCACGGCGGATCCGGAAAGAAATGCGAGTTCACGGTACAGCTGGGCAAAATGGGTCTGCACGTTCCTGGACACCTGCCGCATCTGATCCTGCTGCTCTTTGAGGAAATGCTCCGTATAGAGCCGCTCTTCGCTCAGGTGGCTGTAGACCAGAATCGCAGCATACGGGACGACGGCGATCAGAAAGATCAGGAGCAGCAGCTTGGCCCCCAGGTGCCGTCGATGCCACTGCAGAACCGGCTTCAGCGCTTTGGCGACCGGGGAACCGGTCCGTTCGGCGGCGGCGATTCGATGTGCTTCCCGTTTTTTCATGGCCCCATTATACTACACTGCCCGATTGTTATTCGGCTATAATACCGCTTATGAACACAACCCTTTCCCCCACCCTTGACTTCGGACGCATGAACACGCTCCGCCTCGACCGCTTCGCCGTGCCGGGCGCCTATCTCATGGCCGAAGACGGCAGCGACGTCCTGCTGCCCAACCAGTACGTCACCGACGACATGGCGATCGATGACACCCTGGAGGTCTTCGTCTACACCGATTCCGAAGACCGCCCCGTCGCCACCACGGAGCGCCCCCTGGCGATGCGCGACGAATTCGGCTTTTTCACCGTCGTCGCCGTCGAAAAATTCGGCGCCTTCGTCGACTGGGGGCTCCCCAAAGACCTCCTGGTGCCGAAAAACCGCCAGAAAACCCCTTTCAAAATCGGGGAAAAGCGCTTCTTGCGCATCGTCAAGGACGAACAGTCCGACCGCCTTGTCGGGGTGGAGCGTATCAGCAAGTTCCTCTCGCATTCGCCCCGGGGGTACCACCGCAACAAGGAGGTGAAGCTGCTGGTCATCGCACAGACGCCGCTGGGCTTCAAGGTGATCGTCGACGACGCCTATGAGGGGCTCGTCTACGCCAACGAGGTCTTCGAGCCGGTCGCCGTCGGGGACGAACGCACCGGCTACGTCAAGGACGTCCGTTCCGACGGCCACTTCGACATCAGCCTGCAGCCCGTCGGCAAAGCGGCGCGCGCGGACAGCGAGAAAGACAAAGTCCTGGGGCCGCTGGAGGCGGCCGGCGGCATGCTGCCGTACAACTCCAAAAGCGACCCGGAGCTCATCACGAAGACCTTCGGTCTGAGCAAAAAG
>JARROU010000022.1:0-10246 GCA_037383585.1 Campylobacterales bacterium
CGTACATACCGGCATCGCCTCGCACAACCTTTTCGACCAGGCCCTCGGGATGATGCTGGCAAAAGAGCGCGGCGTACCGCAGTACGTGAGCGCCGAAATGCTCGAGGGCATGAGCGAAGCGGCCTACCGGCTCCTGAAAGCGCAGGGACTCAACGTGATTCTCTACGCACCGACGGCCACCAAAGAGACCTTCACCAACGCGATCGCCTATCTGGTACGCCGATTTGACGAGAACACGGCCGAACAGAACTTCCTGCGACACAGCTTCGGACTCAAAATTGACACCCCGCAGTGGGAGCAGCTGGTGGGGACCTTCGACGACGCCGTTGCCCTGATCCCGACGGTCGACGAGCACCCCTATCGCACCCAGGACCGGACCCGGCCGGTCGAGAAAAAAGAGATCGATCCGGCGACGTACCACTTCGCGAACGAACCCGATACGGATTTTGTCCTCCCGGCCAATCAAAAATGGGCGGAACGGATCCGGGACAAATGGCAAAACATCGGAGAGAGGGGCGGTTTCAGCGCCTATCCGGTCGTCGGCGGCAGGATTGTCCAGCGGGACGAGCACATCGACGTCATCGACAAATCGCAATACCATGAAAACAAACTTGCGGGCCATTACGTCGAAGCGACCCCCGAAGATATGAAGATCGCCATCGCCACCGCCAAGGCCGATCCGGACGGTTGGCGCAAGCTCAGCCCGCAAGAGCGTCAGAAGATCATGATGGACGTCGCCCACGAAATCCGGGTCGCGCGCGGCGACCTGATCGGCGTGGCCGCCGCAGAAGTGGGTAAGGTCTTTACCGAAACGGATGTGGAGGTCAGCGAAGCGATCGATTTTGTCAACTTCTATCCTTACAGCGTTGCCAAGATGGCGGGGCTGACCGGGGTCAAAGCCCGAGGCAAAGGCGTCGGGCTGGTCATCAGCCCGTGGAACTTTCCCATTGCGATCCCGACCGGGGGCGTTGCCGCATCCCTGGCCGCGGGCAATACGGTCATTTTGAAGCCCGCAGAAGCGTCGATCCTCAGCGCCTACCGCCTCTGCCAGTGTTTCTGGGATGCGGGGGTCAGCAAAAATACCCTGCAGTTCGTTCCGGGCCGCGGCTCCGTCGTCGGCGAGCATATGATCCCGAGCAGGGACATCGACTTCACGATCTTTACCGGCGGAGAACAGACGGCATACCGCATCATCAAAGCGCGTCCCGACATTCATCTCAGTGCGGAAACCGGTGGCAAGGACGCCACCATCGTCACGGCGATGGCCGACCGGGATCAGGCGATCGGCCATGTGATGGCGTCGGCATTTCACAACTCCGGTCAGAAGTGTTCGGCGACCTCCCTGCTGGTGCTCGAACAGGAGCTCTTTGACGACGAAGAGTACAAACGGCAGATCAAAGAGGCGGCCGAATCGATGCCGACCGGATCCGTCTGGGATTTCGGCAACCGCATCGGCACGCTCTCGGACCTGCCCGCCGGCGAACTGGAAAAAGCGCTCAGTTATCTCGATGAAGGCGAAGAGTGGCTGGTCAAACCCGACTACGCCGACCGGGGCAACCCCTATATGCTCAAACCCTCGGTACGCTGGGGGACGAAAGCGGGGGATTTCTGCCATATGAATGAACTCTTCGGTCCGGTGCTCAGCGTGATGCGTGCCGAAGATCTCGACCATGCGATCAAAATCGTCAATGCGACCGGCTACGGACTCACGTCCGGGCTGGAGTCGCTCGATCAGCGCGAACAGGAGCAGTGGAAAGCGCAGGTCCTTGCCGGCAATCTCTACATCAACCGCGGCACGACGGGGGCCATCGTGTTGCGACAGCCCTTCGGCGGCATGCGAAAATCGGCGATCGGCAGCGGGAAGAAAGCGGGCGGCTTCAACTACGTCAGCCAGTTCATGGACATTGCCTACCATGAGACGAATCTTTACGAATCCTGTTCGACCGATTACATTGACCGGATGCGCGTGATGCTGCACCGCGATACGGTCTTTCATGACGAGTGCGAAACGGCGCTGCGCCATATCTGCCACTTTGCCCACTGGTACGAAGTGGAGTTTTTGAGAGAACACGATTATGCGCACATCCGCGGGGAATCCAATGTCATCCGCTACCTTCCCGTAAAGCAGGTGCTTCTGCGCCTTGAAGAAGGGGACCGGCTCGATGAAATCCTCACCACGGTCATGGCCGTCAAGATGATCGGCGCCCGGCTGCATGTCTCGCTGCCGGAACACTCAAAACAGGCGGAACTCCTCTGGCTCGAATCGAAGCAGGCGAGTCTGCTGGGCAAAAACGACACGATCACCCGTGACAGCGAAACGGTGCTCATCGATCTGATTCCCCGTTACCAGAGAGTGCGCTTCTTGCATCCGGAAAACGTGACAGACACCATCTTCGATGCGATCGCGGATCGGGCAATCTACCTCGCGCGCGAGCCGTTCGTCTCCCACGGCCGGATCGAACTGATGCACTATTTCATCGAACAGAGTGTCTCCAACAGTTATCATCGCTATGGCAATCTCGGCATTCAAGGCCTGCACCCGGAAAAGGAGGTATAAAGAATGGAACTACCCGTTCTAATTTCGTTTAGTATCTACATGGCGGGAATGGTGGCCATCGGCCTCTATTTCTATTTCAAGACCGAAAACCTCGGCGACTACGTGCTCGGCGGCCGAGGCCTGGGACCCGGAGTGACGGCACTGAGCGCGGGGGCTTCGGATATGAGCGGCTGGCTCCTGCTCGGACTGCCCGGCATGATGTACAGTGACGGCATCGTCGGCAGCTGGATCGCCCTCGGGCTGCTGATCGGCGCGTACGTCAACTGGCACTACGTCGCCCGCCCGCTTCGGATCATGACGCACCGCCTCGGCGACGCCATTACGATCCCGGACTATTTTTCCAACCGCTTTGACGATACCAAAGGACAGCTGCGCGTCATCACCGCCCTCGTCATTCTGCTCTTTTATACGCTCTACACCTCTTCGGGCCTCGTCGGCGGCGCGAAACTCTTCGAAGCGACGTTCCACCTCGACTACTCGGTGGCACTGGCCGTGGGAAGCGTCATCATCGTCTCCTATACCTTCCTGGGCGGCTACAACGCCGTCAGCTGGACCGACTTCATCCAGGGAATATTGATGATGCTCGCGCTCATTGTCACGCCCCTGGTCGTGATCAATCACGTCGGAGGGGTTTCGCAGTCGCTCGACATCATCGAATCCATCGATCCGACCCGGCTTAATATCCTGCACGGTGCCAGCATCATCGGCGTGCTCTCCCTGATGGCCTGGGGGCTCGGCTATTTCGGGCAGCCCCATATCCTCGTGCGCTTTATGTCAATCCGTCACGAGGACGAGATGCGTCATGCCAAGATCGTCGGCATGAGCTGGATGGGGATCTCCATCGTCGGTTCGCTCATGGTCGGTTTTTTCGGCCTGGCGTATGTCGCATCGGCCGGCGTCGACCTCGCCGACCCCGAGAAGATCTTCATCACGCTTTCGCAGCTGCTCTTCAATCCCTGGATCGCCGGCTTTCTGCTCGCCGCCATCCTCGCCGCCATCATGAGTACGATCGATTCGCAGCTGCTGGTCTCCTCCTCGGTCCTGACGCGGGACATCTACCATGCCGTCCTTCGGAAGAACGCATCGGACCGGGAGCTGGTCTGGATCGGCCGGGCGACGGTCATCGCCATCGCCCTGATCGCCTGGTACCTCTCGACGGACAGGAACTCCAGCGTCCTCGCCCTGGTCGCCTACGCCTGGGCCGGTTTCGGCGCGGCCTTCGGTCCCCTGATTATCCTTTCGCTTTACCGGCGCGACGTCACCAAAGGTGCCGCGATCGCCGGGATGGTGACGGGTTCGGTCACGGTCATTGTCTGGAAACAGCTTGAAGGCGGCCTCTTCGATCTGTATGAGATTCTGCCCGGTTTTATTGCCGCCTGGATCGCCATTCGTCTCTTCAGTCCCGTGACAACGCCGGTCTCCGATACGGTCTTGGAACAGTTTGATGAAACAAACAAGGATTATAAACACCCGAAAGGAAAAAAGTGAAAAAACGTATTGTCATTAAAGTTGGTAGCGCGGTTCTTACCGAAAACAATGAGATTGCCAAGGAGCGCATGCTTAACCTCGTACAACTGGTCGCCGACCTAAAAAAGAAGTTCGACGTCATTCTCGTCACCTCGGGGGCGGTCGCGGCCGGCTACAGTGCACTGAAACTCGACAAGCGCAAACAGATCGGCAAAAAGGCGCTGGCGGCGGCCGGGCAGCCGATCCTGATGAGCAGCTACAAGAAGAAGTTTGATTTTTACGACATCGATACCGCGCAGATCCTCCTCACCGAGGACGACTTCGATTCACGCAAACGTACCCGGATGTTCCAGGAGCTCATCAATGCGCACCTGAACAATGACATCCTTCCCATTGTCAATGAAAACGACATCACCTCCACCCCGGAGCAGCTCTTCGGCGACAACGACCAGCTCTCCGCCAACGTCGCTTATGCCACCGACGCCGACCTGCTGGTCATCCTCAGCGACATCGAAGGCTATTACGACAAGAATCCCCACGAGCACAAGGATGCCAAACTCTACAAGGTCCTCCACGCCGTTCCGGAAGCGGAGCTCCAGGCCGAAACGAGTCCCAATGACCCGTTTGCGACCGGCGGGATCGTCACGAAACTCAAGGCGGCGGACTTCCTGCTCCAGCGCAACAAACGCATGTTCCTGTGCAACGGATTCGACCTGACGACGGCGGCGCAGTTCCTGCTCCATGGCGAACAGACCCTCGGGACGCTGTTCGAACCGGAAGCGAAAGCCTGAGCTTTCCGGTTCACCCCAGCAGCGCTACAAGCTCCTGCAGGTCCTTGATGCGGTGCGTGGCCTCCGAGAAATCGTGCGATGCCGTGAAATGGTTGTCGACGATCACGCAGTCGATGCCGGCGCTGACCGCCGAACGCAGCCCCCGCTGCGAATCCTCGACGACGACGGCCTCGTGTTTTTCGCCTCCGAAACGCTTTAACCCTTCGAGGTAAGGGTCCGGATGGGGTTTTGATCGCGCGTACTCGCCGCTGCACAGGACGAAATCCATGAACTCGACGATCCCCCGTCCACGGTGGATCAGTTCGAAATCCTCCCGCCGCGCCGACGTGACGATTCCCATCCGGTACTGTTCTTTCAGCGTGTTCAGGACGTCAAGCACCCCTTTGATGGCAATGTCTTCCGTCCGAAGGTAATGCTGATACAGTTCGTTCCGTTTTTCCCTTGCCGCTTCGACCGTTTCACGGTCATACCCTGCTTCCTCGGCCAGCAAAAAAGCGCTCTGGCCGCTGACCATGATCTCGCGGTAGCGTGCTGCGTCGAGTGTGATCCCCATCGTTTTGAGAATCTCGACGTTCGCGCGGAAATACCACGCCTCCGTCTCGACCAGGACCCCGTCGTTGTCAAAAAGGATGTATTTTTTTATTCTCCTGCCTCCGTTGTACGTCACCGCTGCACCATCGGGTCCGTTGAGGCGACGGACGCACCGAGCTCGCGCTCGATTTCCAGTCCGAGCAGCAGCAGCCGCAGCTGATAGGAGAGTTGCTTCTGCCGGACCTCCAGGGTCGTGAGTTCGCGCCGGTTGACCAAGACCAGATCCCCGGCACCCAGGCGGTATTTTTTGACTTCCGCGGCTTCAAGCTTTTCCGCCAGCGACACTTCCTCGGACGCCTTTTGCAGATTGGCCCGGAGCATCTCACGCGTCGCGAAACGGTTTGAAAGCGCCGTTTCGATCTCGATCCGCCTGCGCTGCAGCGCTTCGTCCACGGCGCGCACCCCTTTTTGAATCTCTTTCTTGCGCCCGGCATACGTACGCCGCTCAATCGGGAACTTCATCTCCACCGACACTTTCACGCCGTTGTCGTACACAAAATCGTGTACGCCGTAGAGTGCCACATTCAGGCGGGGATATTTCGAGACGGCATTGTACTCCTCCTGCAGGCCGAAACGGGTTTTCTCATATTGCAGGCTTTTGAGGTCCGGCCGCTGCTGCCATGCGTCTTGCAGTGCGGTCTCCAGAGCGATCTGCTTCGGCACCGCATCGGGCAGGGGCGGCAGTTCGTAGCGTGCCTCGAGCGCCCCGCGCGAAAGACCGAGAAAGCGTGCAAAATTCCCCAGAGCGACGGTATAGGCGTTGTCCGCTTCGAGCCGGCGCTGTTCCCGGCTGAGGATCTGCCGCTGCAGCTCAAGCAGCGCGATTTCCGGCAGCTCCCCCACGCTGACCTTGCTGCGGATAAAGCGTTCACGCTGCCGCGCTTTTTCCAGAAGCGCGGATTCCAGCGTCAAGACCTCCCGGCTGGACAGCAGTGTGTAATAGGCGGCATAGACATCGAAACGCAGATGCCGAAGATTTTCTTTGGAGACATAGGTCGACTGAACGGCATCGATCGAAGCCGCCTCCAGCGTATATCGGCGCGCGGTCATCCCTTTTGCCACCGCGAACACCGGGATTTTGACCCCCATGCGCACCTCGCCCTCGTCGCCGGTCTTGATGTTGCTGTATTCCAGAACCCCCTCGGCCCTTCGGTAACCCAGCAGGAACTCCAGGCCGCTTTCGGTCGCCTTTTCGACATTTGTTGTCGTACTTAACGCCCAACCGGGTATCAAAGCCCCCTTCGGTCGCTTCCGCACGCGCCTGCGAGACGTACTGCTGAGCCACCGCCGTATAGACATAAGGATTCTTCTCATCCAGATACGTTTCAATGACGGCCGCGCTCAGCAGCTCCTTCGCTCCGGCACTCCCCGGCAGCAACAGGGCAATAAAGAGCATCGCAACGCTTGCGAGTCTCATTCCCCCTTCTCCTTCGGAATCACCATCTTCGGCGGGAAAGCGTTCATCAGCCGCCACAGCTGGTACCAGACCGGGACCGTGTCCAGCGCAACCCAGGCCGTAGCCTGCGTTCCCCGGCGCAGCATCTCCTCCGACGGCCAGGGCTCTTCGGGGTCCTCGACAACATAGGCGTAGTAGTAGCCCTTTTCGTACGAAACCGGATCCACCTTCTTGATGATGCCGCCGAACGTCCCGAAACGGATCGTCGGCCAGCCGGAGATCTGCAGCGCCGGCCAGCCGTAAAACATCATGCGCACCTTCAGCCCTTCGCGGATCAGCGGCATGTTAAAATCAGAGACTTTCAGCAAGACGGTGCGTTCACTGACCCTGGGAGCGAACTGCAGTACCGGTTCTCCCTGCCGGATGAACTTGTTCTTGTCATTGGTCAGTACCCGGATAATCTCCCCCGCTTTTTCCGCGCGCACCTCCGACGTCTCATACCGTGCAATCTCCGTCATCTGGCGCTGCAGGTCCCGCTCGAATCCGCTGGAGCGGTTCTGTGCATTGAGGACATCGTTTTCGAGTCGTCGGATCCGGTTGTCGGCCTCGTTGACGAACTGGACTTTTTCCTGTTCGATCATGGAAAGCGTCCGCTCCTGTACGCTGATATCGACGTCGATCTTTTCGAGCTCCGTTTTCGCCTTGACCCAGGCGGTGTCTGCACGTTCGAAGTTCCGTCGCGATTCGATCGCCTCCTCGTACAGCCGTTTTATCCGGTCAAAATTCGCAGCTTCGGTTTCATAGCTTTTTTGTAGAGCGGTGCGTTTGAGCCTCAGGCTTGAGAGGCGCTCTTTTGCCTGAAGAAACCGCTGATCATACAGTTCGATTCCGACGGCGCGCTGCTTGACCGCATTGTCGCGGTTGGCCTTGACGGCCTCGATCTCCCGCCGGGTATTTGCGAGCTGGTCGCGCAGGCGCCGTTCCATTTCCTTCACCCGCGCCGCATACTCCGTATCCAGATCGACCATCGTAAAGAGCTTTGCCCCTTTGGCCACTTGCTGGTTCTCCTCGACATGAAACGCTTCGATAAAGCCGTTAATCGTTGCGGAGACCGGCTGCACCCGTTCGCTGGGATGGTAAGCGATCAGGGTGCCGGTCCCTTTGACGGTCTGCTGCCACGGCAGGAACAAGAACGCCACCAGAAAAAGCACGATAATGATGGTAAAAAGCCAGATGCGGCGGACAATCGGATTGATCTCGGCGATGTCAAGCGACCGGAATTGCGAGTCAGCCATGGCTTTTCTCCTGAAGTTTATCGGAAAGCTTTTGTACTTTATAGAAGCCTTCGACCGTGTCGTAAATGTAATCGATCTGCTTGACGACCCCCTTCAATGCGGACGTAATGGAGACGACGATGATCTCGGCGGCAATGAATTCCCCCAGCGGCAGTGAACCGTTAATGACCAGGTAGCCCCCGGCGATCAGGAAGCTGCTGAAAATGAACCCTTCGGTGAAAAAGGTCAGCGCCAGCTGCCGTATCGTCACCCGGAACAGCTTCTGCCGGGCAACGGCGTACCGCTCCAGCAGCCGGTCAAAGGCACCGAGCACCTCTTGTTCCGTTCCCGGCTGCTCGCGGATGTGCTGCAGATAGTAGATCGCGCTGTGCTTGGCATCGGAGCGCTGCACGGCCCGGTCGATGCCGTTGCGTCCGAGCAGGAGCAGTAGGAGGAAATAGACCGAGAAGAAGAAGAGACCGACCCCGAACAGCACGGGATCGAACACCAGCAGCAGCACAAGGCTGACGACGATCTTGGCCGCCAGGCCGACCCCGTCGAGCAGCAAAATGGGAAAAAATTTCTGAATGGCCGCGATGTCGAAAAAATAGTTCATATATTTGCCGTGTTCCTGCGTGGCGTCACTGCCCCGGTATCCCGTCGCCATCGATGCGACCTTGATGCCCGTTTTCAGAAACACCCGCTGCTGGAAATTCTCGATAATGTACTCTTTGATCACCTGCAGCATCGTGACCAGGATAAACAGGATGATGACGACGAAGCCGAGCATCAAAAGGGAGATAGAGGCGTGCGCCAGAACACTGTTGATGACGAAAGAAGAGGCCAGCGGTATCGAAAGCACCAGTACCGCTTCGATGGCGGAATAATAGACCAGGTAAAAGATCTTGCGGCGGTCGTCCCTGACAATACGGGTGATGTTGTCAAGCACAATTTTTGTGACATTCATTGTTGCGATCCGAAAGGGACAATTTTATTTCAGATACTAATAATTTTTATTAAACAGGAGAATAAACTGTAAGGATTAATCCTAAGGTTTAATCTTTCAAAAGGCGGCAAAAAGCACCTTCCTTCTGCTTCCCGGAACCAAACGGCATCTTCAAAAAATCAAACGGTTTCAATGTCGACAATCTCGATGCGGTCACACCCTTTTTTCATCAGTTTCTTCGCTTTTGCATCCTCTTCGGCCAGCGTCAATGCGTCCATGAAATTGTCTTTGGGGATGGTGACCGTCTGAACGGTTTTTTTGTTCTTGATCGTCATCGATCCCGGTTCCCCGACAACGGCTTCGATATCCCGTTTGCCTTTTGCAAACGCATTTTTGATCGCCCGCGCAATCTTTTCATCTCCCAGCAGATCCGCCATCGTGACCGTCACCTCGAGGTCCCCGTCGCAGAGCACGATATAGTTAATCATCAATTCACCTGTCATTGCATGTCCTTTCTAACCGAACCATACCATATTTGGGAAACCGCACTGAGATCAATGGCACCGTGCAAGCGACAAACGCGGTCCGGGAACATCAGACGACCTTGCAGATGAGGCTGCCGATCTCCGCCCCGATCGACTGCGAGACAACCCCGCACTTGACTTTGAGCAGGTAGACCAAATCCGTGCGCGGAGACGGGGAAAGGCATTCGTAGTTGCCCATCCCTTTTGTCAGCACGACGTCGCTCGTATCGAAGAGCTTCTGCGCCTCCTCGCTGGCCCGCGCATAGGCAAAGCCCGGCGTGTCGACGCCGCTGTCGACCAGCCGGGCGTACTGCGCAAGTCCGTCCGCTTCTGCCTCGCCATAGGTAATGTCGTTGATGATCGGTCTGCCGCGCGTCATGTAGGTGATCTGCAGATCCGGGAAGAGCTTTGAGAACGCCTCGATGGCCAGCGCATCGAAAATGTGTTCCCCCGCATTGTCACCGATATACAGCAGGGTTTTTGCTTTTGAGAGTTTCTGCCTGAGCCGCGCCGTATCGTCATGGGCGAAGGGGGTATGGAACAGCTTGTCGATCTCGGCGTCAAGGTCAAAAGTCACTTCGGCGGCGAGGTCGATCACGTTCCCCGCAACGGCCACCTTCAGCGCCGTCAGAAAGGGATCATCCGACCGAACGATCTGTTCGCGCAGAAACGGGACAAAGGCTTTGGCTTTTTCGGTGGA
>JARROU010000022.1:10285-20002 GCA_037383585.1 Campylobacterales bacterium
GTGGCGTTTGACCTCATCGTACAGGTCATGCTTGTCGGCGAGGACGGCGAGGTGCTCGTAGACTTTTCGCGCGACTTCCGGCGGCGATTCGGCAAAATCGAACGATTTCGACATTGCCAAAACGTCATCGTGGATCTTTTTCCGAAGCGCCGCATCGGCACCGACCGCGTCCGCAACCCGCAGACTCTGACCGATGATGCACTCGACGCAGGCGTTTTCTATTTTCATCGCTACGCTCCGACACGTGCAAAGAGCAAAGCCCCTTGCACTACGTTAACACTGGGTTCTCCTCGGCGGAGAGCCCACGCGCCCCTGGCACTTACGCTATTCATTAAAGACGCGTCTCGATTTCGAGAGAGTCCATTTCGACTTTTTTCGCCTTGGCGACGCGGTCTTCTTGCAGCTTGATGCGCAGGTCTTCGTTCTCAAGCGCCATGATCTGCATCGCGAGGTACGCGGAGTTGATCGCCCCCGCTTTTCCGATCGCGACCGTCGCCACCGGCATGCCCGCCGGCATCTGGACGGTGGAAAGCAGCGCGTCGATCCCGCTCAGTGCCGATGCGCTCATCGGCACGCCGATGATCGGCTTGACCGTTTTGGAAGCCAGTACGCCCGCCAGGTGCGCCGCCATCCCCGCTGCCGCGATGAATACCTGTGCGCCTTTTTCTTCCGCTTCCTGGATGTAGGCCTTGGTACGCTCCGGCGAACGGTGCGCCGATGAGATGATCAGCTCATACTGCACGCCGAACGTCTCGAGCGTATCCGCGCACGACTTCATGACCTCGTAGTCACTTTTGGATCCGATGATGATGGAAACAAATTTCATTTGCTGCCCCTGTTTTTTGATAACGGAAATTATAGCAGACAGCGGGGCCCGGCAGAATAAGCGGCGGGAAATTTAATAATAAGTCGGCCACAAGTTACCCAGGGGGACACCGCCGCCGTTTAGACCGGCGGCGACTGGTCGATCCCCTCGGCGGGAATGCGCAGGAAGCTGTAAGGCGGCAGCGCGCCCGGCAGTACGATGGGATTGACGTTGCCGCTGTGCACCGATTCCCACTCACGCCCGTTTTCGGCGACAAGTTTGTCAAAGCGCACGAACCAACGGCCGTTGCGTTCGAAAACCGCCCCGAATTCGTTTTCCACCGCTTCGATCTTCACGCCCTCCGGCGCGACGATTTCCGCCTCGTCGCCGGGGCGTGTCGTATATTTGCACAGGAAGTGCGTCCCCGCCTCCGTCACCATGCCGCTGACCTGGTGCGTCCCCATCTGCATCGTGAAGTCGAGGCTCTGCGTGTCGTGCTTCTCGAAGGGGCGGTTGACCAGGTAGGCATCGGTAAAGCCGCGGTTCTGCATCGTATGCAGCTCTTCCTGGTAGCGTTCGCTCGGCTCCTTTCCCGCGTAGTAGTCGTCGATCGCCATGCGGTACGCCTTGGCGGTGATGGCGGCATAGTAGGCTGTTTTCGTCCGCCCCTCGACCTTGAGCGAATCGACCGCGCCCGAATCGAGGATTTCCTTGATGTGCGAGGCGAGGTTGAGATCTTTGGAGTTCATGATGTAGGTGCCGACGCCCGGGTCCTCTTCGAGCCGGAACAGCGTCCCCGTCTCCGGGTTGGCCGCGTAGAGTTCGTACGGGAAGCGGCAGTCGTTGGCGCAGCTGCCTCGGTTGGGCACCCGCCCGCTCTGCACCGTCGAGATCAGGCAGCGGCCGCTGTAGGCGAAACACATGGAACCGTGAACGAACACCTCCAGCTCCAGGCCCGGCAGTTCCGCCTTGATCTGTTTGAGATCTTTGAGCGAGATCTCCCGCGCGGCGATGATGCGGCGCGCGCCCATGTCGTAGTAGACCTTCGCGTCCAGGACGTTCATGACATTGGCCTGCGTCGAGAGGTGCAGCGGAATCTGAGGCGCAAGTTTGTGCGCCAGCTGCAGCACGCCCGGCGTCGCGACGATAAAGGCGTCGGGCTCCAGCTCCGCCATGGCCAGAATGTGCTTTTCGAGCAGGTTCAGCTGGGAATTGAAGGGGAAGCCGTTGATCGTCGCATAGACCTTTTTGCCGCGCGCATGCGCATAGTCGATCCCTTCTTTGAAACTTTCCATCGTAAACTCTTTGCCCGAACGGATGCGCAGCGAGAAGTGGCTGACCCCGCCGTACACGGCGTCCGCGCCGAAATCGAGCGCGATTTTCAGCTTCTCGAGATTGCCCGCGGGCGATAACAGTTCAACTTTATTCATCGTTATTATCTTTATATGTAAACTTTATTTTCCGTATTTTACCCGACCTTCTCCCTACTCTGAATATAATACGGGAATTAATTTAGGAAAACAGGTATGAAAATCGACCTTCACAACCACACACCGCTGTGCCAGCACGCCGAAGGGAGCGTCGGCGAATACGTCGAAGCGGCCATCGAAGCCGGCATCGATCTCTTCGGTTTCTCCGATCACGCCCCGATGGATTTTGATCCGAAATACCGGATGAAGTTCAGCGAGATGGAGCTCTACCGCGACATGGTCATGGAAGCGAAAAACGCCTATGCCGACCGGATCGAGGTGCTGTTCGGCTACGAAGTCGATTACCTCGAAGGGCATATGGACGAACGGGTGCTCGATGCGGAAGTCGACTACCTGATCGGATCCGTGCACTTTCTCGACGGATGGGGCTTCGACAACCCCGAGTTCATCGGCCAGTACGAACACGAGGACATCGACGTCATCTGGCAGCGCTATTTTGACCGGATCGAAGCGATGGCCAACAGCCGGCTGTTCGATATCGTCGGCCACTATGACCTGATCAAAGTCTTCAAATTCATGCCAAAAGGCGACATCGTTTCCATGGCGTCGCGTTCCCTCGATGCCATCGCGGATGCGGGCATGACAATGGAGATCAACGTCGCAGGGTACCGCAAACCCGTGGCGGAAGCCTACCCGTCGCCCGCGCTGCTGCGCGCAGCCTTCGAGCGCGGCATCCCCGTCACCTTCGGCTCCGATGCCCACAAGCCCGATCAGATCGGACTGTTCCGGGCCGAGGCGGAAACCCTGGCCCGAGAGGCGGGGTATACCGAATGCGTCTTCTTTCGCGAGCGGAAGGCCTTCAGCTCCCCGTTCTAATCCCGCTTCGCCCTCCCGGGCTTTTTTCTCCCAGTTTAAATATTGCACAATTTTTAATCACTTTTCTATGTTTCACATAAAGGACATTCAGCTATACTTAGCGCTAAACAAAAACTACAGGAGAAACCAATGGGAAAATTCGTTAACAGCATTGACGAGTTCTTTAAATATTGTGAAGAGAACGACGTACAGTTCGTCGATCTCCGTTTTACGGACATCAAAGGCTCCTGGCACCACCTGACATACCGCATGAGTGCCGTAAGTGCCGAAAATCTTGAAAACGGTTTCCCGTTTGACGGCTCTTCTATCGAAGCGTGGCAGCCGATCAACAAATCAGACATGCTCCTCAAACCGGACGTACCGACGGCATTCCTCGACCCGTTCACGGCGGATCCGACCATCATCCTCTTCTGTGACGTCTACGACATCTACAAAGGCGAAATGTACGAGAAGTGCCCGCGCTCCATCGCGAAAAAAGCCCTCAAGCACGCTGAAGAGATCGGGATTGCCGATGCCGCCTACTTCGGACCTGAAAACGAATTTTTCATCTTCGACGAAGTTCACTTTGTCGACTCCATCAACGAAGCGGGCTACCGCATCGACACCGAAGAGGGTGAATGGAACTCCAACACCCGTTTCGAAGAGACGTACAACACCGGCCACCGCCCGGGCACCAAGGGCGGTTACTTCCCGGTCGCACCGACGGACTCCATGGTCGACCTGCGTGCAGAGATGATGCAGGTCCTTGAGCAGGTCGGTCTCGAAGTCGTCCTCGGCCACCACGAAGTTGCACAGGGTCAGGGCGAAATCGGTATCGTCTTCTCCGACATCATCGGCGCCGCCGACAACGTCCAGAAATACAAATACGTCGTCAAAATGGTCGCACACCTCAACGGCAAAACGGCAACGTTCATGCCCAAACCGCTCTTCGGAGACAACGGTAACGGTATGCACACGCACCAGTCTCTGTGGAAAGACGGCAAAAACCTTTTCTACAAAGAGGGGAACTACGGCAACCTGTCCGAAATGGCAATCAACTATATCGGCGGTATCTTTAAACACGCGCAAGCGGTCGCGGCATTCACCAATGCTTCCACCAACTCGTACAAACGCCTTATCCCGGGCTTCGAAGCGCCGAGCATCCTGACCTACTCCAGCCAGAACCGCTCCGCTTCTTGCCGTATCCCTTACGGCGCCGGTGAAAAAGCGACACGGATCGAAATGCGTTTCCCGGACTCAACGGCATGTCCATACCTCGCCTTCGCCGCGATGATGATGGCCGGCCTCGACGGCATCAAAAACGGTGACGTTCCGGTCGGTCCGATGGACGAAGACCTCTTCGAACTCACCCTCGACGAGATCCGTGCAAAAGGGATCCCGCAAATGCCGCATACGCTGCGCGAAGCGCTTGAAGGCCTGATTGCGGACAACGACTTCCTCAAGCCGGTCTTCAGCGACGATTTTGTCGAAACCTATCAGCACTACAAATTCGAACGCGACGTCTGGCCGGACGAAGGTCGTCCTACCGCTTACGAGTTTAAATCCACTTATATGTGCTAAATCGATACGCCCCTTGCACAGGGGCGTTTCCCTCTCTATTTCTTTCCAAAAAATCAGCCCCGCTTTATTAAATTTCTGCTATAAATAAATTGGACAATTTAATGTATCTCCCTAATGGACAGGACAGTCGTGAAACCGCAGAAAGCCCAGACGCTTATTGATGACATCCTCGCGCTCTCGAAAAAATGCGACAACGGATTGCACGAAAAAATCGAGCTGTTGATCGAGAGCTGCAGTGCCGACAGTTCGGCACGCGAGCAGATGCTTGAACAGCGGGTCGTCGAAGAAATGAATAAGCGCCTCGACCGTGAAAAGGTGCTCCAAAGCCAGGCAAAAATGGCGGCAATGGGCGAGATGATGGATGCCGTCGCCCACCAATGGAAGCAGCCGCTCAATGCCCTGAGCATGTACGGCGATCTTTTGAGGATGGATTTCGAAGCCGGGGACGTGACACAGAACTACATCGATAATTTCGTCGATGACATCCAGGAACAGATCACCCACATGGTTTCGACGCTGAGCGAATTCCGTACGTTCTTCCGCCCGGACAAAGAACCCGAACCATTCGGTCTGAAACGCTGCACGCAGTCGGTACTGCTGCTGGTCCATGACGAGATGCTGCGCAACAATATCGATATCAGCGTCGAGGATACGCGCGAAATCATCATCGAAGGCATCGAAAACGAATTCAAACACCTCCTGCTTAACCTGTTGACGAATGCCAAGGACGCCTTTTTGGCCAAGGGCGTCACCGATCGCCGGATCTTCATCCGTTTCTACAAGCGCGACGACCGGGCCGTTGTCGAGGTCGAAGACAGTGCGGGCGGAATTCCCGAAGAGATTATCGAAGAGATCTTCAAACCCAACTTTACCACCAAAGGCGAAGAGAACGGGACGGGAATCGGCCTGTATATGAGCACGCAGATCGCCGAGAAAATGCGGGGAAGCCTCTGCGTCGAAAATACAAAGCAGGGGGCGCTTTTCCGACTGGAACTCCCGCTGCCCTGACCGGTTCCCCCTCCTCCGCCAAACTTTCAGCAAACTAAGTTCCTTTATCCACTCAACCCGGCCTATAGGGACCCGGACTCAGTTTCGCTATAATTGCGCCACGATTTCTGGCAGGAGATCGATATTATTTTCAAGGAGAAGCGTTATGAAAAACGCTAACGTGGGCAAATACCGCCCGTACCCCAAGATTGATTTGCCAAACAGACAATGGCCGGACAATACCATCGACCAAGCACCGATCTGGTGCAGCGTCGACCTGCGCGACGGCAACCAGGCGCTGGTAACTCCGATGAATCTTGACCAAAAACTTGAACTCTTCGACCTCCTGCTCAAACTCGGATTCAAGCACATCGAGGTGGGATTCCCGTCGGCGTCCAAAGTCGAATTCGACTTCCTGCGCACGCTTGTTGATCAAAAGCTGATTCCCGACGACGTGACCATCCAGGTGCTGGTGCAGGCCAGAGAGCATCTGATCGACAAAACCTTTGAAGCCCTTCAGGGCGTCAAAAAAGCGATCGTGCACCTGTACAACTCCACGTCGGTCGCCCAGCGCAAGATCGTCTTCAAAAAAGAGCAGGACGAGATCATCGATCTCGCCCTCGCAGGCGTTGACATGGTCAAGAGCCGTGCCGAGCACTTCGACGGCGAGATCGTGCTCGAATATTCGCCGGAGAGCTTCACCGGGACCGAACTGGAATTCGCAGCACGCATCTGCAACGCCGTGACGGCGCGCTGGGGAATCGGTGCGGAGCGTCCGGTGATCATCAACCTGCCGGCAACGGTCGAGATGGCGTCACCGAACATCTATGCCGACCAGGTGGAGTGGATGAGCCGCCACCTGGACCACCGCGAGCATATCCTGATCTCGACGCACACGCACAACGACCGCGGCACCTCCGTGGCGGCGACGGAGCTGGCACTGCTGGCCGGAGCGGACCGCGTCGAGGGGACCTTGCTGAGTAACGGCGAACGGACCGGAAACGTCGACATCATCACCCTCGCGCTGAACATGTATACGCAGGGCGTCGACCCGCAGCTGGATTTTGGCGACGTCAACACGGTTGTCAACGTCGTCGAGCGCTGTACCGACATCGAGACACACGTCCGCCACCCTTACGTCGGGGCACTGGTCTACACGGCCTTCTCCGGTTCGCACCAGGATGCGATCAACAAAGGCCTCGCGTACCAGCGCACCAAAAACGATGCACTCTGGGAAGTGCCCTACCTGCCGATCGACCCGGCAGACGTGGGGCGGACATACGAAGACATTATCCGCATCAACTCGCAGTCGGGCAAAGGGGGCGTCGCATTCATTCTCGATGACAAGTTCGGCTATCAGCTGCCCAAGAAAATGCACCCCGAGATCGGGCGCATCGTTCAGGGCATCACGGACTCAGAAGGACGGGAACTGACACCGGAAGAGATTCTGGCCACGTTTGAAAAGACCTATTTCCAAACGCCGAAGTACATCGAGTTCATCGACATGGCCGTCAGTTCCGAAACGTCAAAAAGCGGCATCGTCACCTGCCGTCTGACGTACCGCTATAACGGCGAAGAGATTACCAGCACCGGCCAGGGGAACGGTCCCATCGACGCCTGCCGAAAGGCACTGGCCGAAGCCTTCCCGCATGCGTTCGTGCTGCGCTCCTACTCGGAGCATTCCTGCGGGGAACAGTCCTCGGCGAACGCCGTGGCCTACATCGAGATCGAAACGGAGGATTTCGGCTCCTTCTTCGGTGTCGGAAGGGACAACGATATCACAATTGCCGGCGTCAAGGCGATGTTCAGCGCGCTGAACCGCGCCTACGGTAACAAGTGAGCGCCTCGGAGGACAGTGAAGGGTGACGCATCACCCTTCTTTCTATCTTATTTCTACGCGCTTCCCCAACTACCAACTACCTACTCAGAAGAGCAGAGTATCGTCCGCTTCCGAAGACCGTTTTTCGACCGGGGGCGGCGACGCTTTCGTAAAACATTCCGTCCGGCCGTTGCGCTCGACTTCCGTTACCCCCTCGGGTTTGACGAACTTTCGCGGCACCTGGGGGTAGAGCTTCAGCAGCCGGGTGAAATACTCCCGGAACGCCGGACCCGCTGCCCGGCCGCCCGTTTCGCTCCGGCGCATCGGCGTGTTGTCGTCGTTGCCGAACCACACCACCGTTTCCACGCTCGGTGAATACCCGGCGAACCACGCATCGATGGACTTGTTGGTCGTTCCCGTCTTCCCGGCAATTTCCAGCCCCCGGACCCTGGCGGAGCGTCCGGTCCCTCTTTTGACGACGTCACGCAAAATCGACGTCATCAGATACGCCTGCTCCGGCGAAGTGATTTTCCTGCTTTTGACCTCGGCTTCGTAATGCTGTCCCGGTTTGTCGATGCGTTCAATCAGATACGGTTCGGTCTGGACCCCTCCGGCGGCAAAGGCGCTGTAATAGCCGGCCAGCTCCAGCGGAGAAAGCGTGATGCTTCCCAGGGCAAGGGAGAGGTCGCGGGGCAAGGCTTCGAAGTGATGGCGCGACAGTTCCCTGAGCATGCGCGAGAGCCCGATATCGGTCACCAGGTTGATCGTCGCGAGGTTGCGCGAGTGCACCAGCGCTTCGCGCAGCGTGATCAGTCCTTTGTAATCGCGTTCGTAGTTTTTGGGCTGCCATTTCTTGTCGCTGCCTTCCGTTTCATAGTCGTACGTCCGGGCGATATCGACGAGTTTCGTCGCCCCGGAATAGCCGAGGTCCAGTGCCGCCTGGTAAATAAACGGTTTGAACGCCGAACCCGGCTGACGCTTTGCCTGTGTCGCGCGGTTGAAGGCGCTATTGGTGTAATCGACACCGCCGACAAGTGCCAGCACCCCGCCCGTATGCGGATCAATGCTGACGAGGGCGCCGTTGAGCTGAGCGATGCGGCTCTCATTGACATCCTTGTCCAGCATGGCACGGTCGACGATGCGCTCATACGCATGTTTCAAGGCTTTGCGACCCGCCTGCTGCAGCTGAAGGTCAATCGTCGTTTCGATCGTATAGCCACCCGTACGGATATCGGGATAGAATTCGGCCGCGCGCCGCAGAACTTCATCCACCACGTACGGCGCCCGGTTCTGCGTCAGCGTCTCATCAAACACTTCCGGACGCTCTTTTGTCGCGGCATCGAAGGCTTTGTCGTCGATCCAGCCCAGCGTATGCATCCGGGAGACCACCCGGTTCGCCCGGCCCAATGAGAGCTCGTAATTGCGTGTCGGCGCATAAAACGACGGCGCCTTGGGCAGTCCGACCAGGACCGCGATCTCTTTAAGAGTCAGCCGGTTCAGCGGCTTGTGGAAATAGCCCAGCGCCGCCGTTTTGATGCCGTAATAGCCGTGGCCGAGGTAGATCGCGTTGAGGTAGCGCTCCAGGATCTCCTCTTTGTCGAGCTCCGTTTCCAGCTTAAGCGAGAAGATGAGCTCTTTGAGCTTGCGCGAGAACTTCTTTTCCCGCGTCAGCAGCGTATTCTTCACCAGCTGCTGGGTGATCGTACTCGCGCCTTCGACCAGTTTACCGGCCTTGATGTCCTTGACGATGGCACGCAAAATCGCATCGATATTGACACCGGGATGTTCAAAAAAGGTCGTATCCTCGATCGCCAGGAGCGCCTCGATCACCTGCGGAGGGATCTCGTCAAACGGGGCATAGGCACGGTTTTCCTTGTCGAAAATATTGGCGATCTTTTCGCCGTTTCTGTCGTAAATGTAGGTCGTAAGCGAAGGACGGTAATCGACCAGTTTCTGTGTCTCGTGTCCGTAACGGGCAACAAAATACCCCACGAAAACTATCATCCCCGCTGTCCCTGCAAGCACCGCCCACCAAAACAATTTTTTCACGCTCGAAACTCCCTCCCGCTGAAACTGGAATCGATCAATACACGCGTATAACGCTCCCGGGGCGACGCCATGACGCGCTGCATCCGCCCCTGTTCGACGACACTGCCGTGCCGGATGACGCAGACTTCGTCGCACAAAGCGCGTGCGGAAACGATGTCATGCGTCACAAACAGCATCTTGAAGCCAAGGGC
>JARROU010000023.1:0-9641 GCA_037383585.1 Campylobacterales bacterium
GATCCCGATGGGGATCTCGACGCTCAAAGCCAGACGGGAGACCGAATCGGCCAGCAGCAGAAACGCCGCCCCGGCAATGGCGGAGAGCGGAAGCAGCAGGGTGTGCGACGGGCCGAAGGCCATGCGGATGATGTGGGGGATGATGAGCCCCACCCAGCCGATGATGCCCGCCATCACAACGCTGAGCGAGCCGGCCAGCGTCGCCAGGACGATGGCGATCATGCGGATGCGCGCGACGTTGATCCCCAGCGCACGCGCCTCCTCGTCGCCGAGGCTGAGCAGGTCGAAATACTTTCCGAGCAAAACCAGCCCCCCGATGGAGAGGAGGATCGGCACGGCGGCCAGGGAGACCTCGTCCAGATCCGCCAAGGAGAGCGAGCCCATCAGCCAGTAGACGATGGCGGGAAGGGTGCTGTAGGGGTCCGCGACGTATTTTATGACCGAGAGCAGCGCCGTAAAGAGCGAACCGCTGATGACTCCGCCGAGCACAAGCATGATGCTCGAACGTCCCGAACGCACCATCGAGCCGACCATGACGGCGAAGCCGACGGCCACGAAGCCGAACGCGAAGGCGAGCAGCTGGACGATCCACCACTGCTCGGAGATCAGCATGCCCAGCGCTGCGCCGAAGGAGGCCCCGGCCAGGACGCCGAGGATGCCGGGGGAGACCAGCGGGTTGACGAACATCGCCTGGAAGGCGGCACCCGACGTGGCCAGGGCGGCGCCGATCAGCATCGCCAGCAGGATGCGGGGTAGCCGGATCTGGACGATGATGTTCTCCAGCAGCGCATAGTCGGCCTGCGTTTCACCGCCGAAGAGTTTGTAGTGCAAGAACCCGGAAAGCGTCTGGAAATCGACCGGGTACTGCCCCCACATCAGCATCAGCGTCGCGACCAGGATCAGTAGGATGACGGCCCCCGACAGGGGCAGGGCGTGTGTGCGCAGCATCAGAAGTTCACGGTCAGTGAGCCGAAGACGGAGAGCGGCGTTCCGGTCTGATAGGAGGAGGAGGTTCCCGAAGCCGCCAGGACGTTGTCCGCCGCGATGATCGTCGAAATATATTTCTCATCGGTCAGGTTCGTCCCGCTGAGACGGAAGACGGCGTTGCGAGCCCCCAGGAACCCGTTGATGCGGTAGGAGACGTCGAGGTCGAACAGCGTGAAGGCGTCGATCGTCTGCTCATTCTGCAGGTCACCGTAGCGCTTGGAGGTGTAGCGCACGCTCGGGGTGATCGTCCAGCCGCCCGCGCTGTAGCTCAGTGCCGCCTTGCCCATGTATTCCGGCGCGTCGGGCACCTGCTTGCCGTCGGTATCGATCGTCGTCGTCGGCGAGCTTTTAAAATCCTGGGTAAACGCGAACTTGTTGTAAGAGAGCCCCAGCAGGAATTCGAGCGACTCGTTCAGGGGACCGGAGGCGGAGAATTCCGCACCGTAGCCCATGGCGTCGCCGACGTTGGCCGGGTAATTCACGCCGTATTCCGGATCATAGATGTTCGCCTGCTTGTTTTTGACGAATGAGACGAAGACGACCGGATTGAGCATGACGCCGCCGACCATCGTCTTGTACCCCAGGTCGATGTTGTCGGAGGTTTCGAGTTCCAGTTTGTTCCACAGCTGCTGCAGGGTGACGTTCTTGGCGACGAAGTTGGCCCGGTTCTTCATGTAGGTCGGGAAGAGGTTGACGTCGAACCCGTACGTGCGTGAATACGAAGCGTAGAGCGTATCGGTTTCATTGAAACGGTAGCCGAGGTAGGCCGACGGGATCCACGTGTAGAAGGTTTTCGCCTTGACGCTCGCCCACGGGTCGAGCGTGCCTTCGTCGATTGCCGTATCGTAGTCCCGGCTGGTGTTGGCGTCCGTGCCGAACGTATAGCTTTTGAGCTCGCTGATTTCGAAGGACTGGTACTGCAGGCCGACGCTGTAATCGAATGCGTCGAACGTGCCGGAGACTTCCGCGAACGGCGCTTGCAGCGTATGGTAGCTGGTCTCCGCCAGCGCGACGTAGCCGTCGAAGACGAGGTCGCCGCCGACCACCTTGTATTTGCGGCGGTCCGTCGGCGGTCCCGGGGGCTGCTGCTTGTGGTACCAGTAGCCGAGCGTGGTATTGAGGGCTTTGGAAAAGGCGTGCTTGTAATCGGCGACGGCACCGTAGAGGTCGTGGTCGATCTGCCAGTTTATGACGCGGTTTTTCGCCGGGTTGGCGTTGACGCTCGCATTCCAGTACTCCCCTTTGTCCGTTTTGTAGTAGGGTTTCAGGGTGATCGCGTCAGAAGAAGTCGGGCGGAAGGTCAGGGTCGAGAGCACGGCGGTCGTGTCGAAACTCTGCTTGTTCCAGTCGTAGTAGTTGACGTCATTGTCCGCCGTCGGTCTGGTCGTGGCGAAATCCTTGTCGTAGAAGGTGTCCAGATCGCGCACTTCGGCATAGGAGAGGGCGTAATAGTTGTGGTGGTCGTCCTGGTTATGGATGAGGTAGACCTCCGCATCGAACGCGTCGGACGGGGCGTAGGCCAGCCCGACCATGCCGTTGAAGCGCGTCAGGTCCCCTTCGCCTTTGTACTTGTCATTGCTCAGGTATGAGAGCGAGCCGAACAGGCGGACGTCGCCCATTTCTCCGCTGTCGAATCGGCCGAAGGAACGCCGGAAGTTATAGGATCCGAACGATTGCGAAAGGGTCGTGTTCATCGTGCGGCGCGGCGCGTTGACGTTCATGTCGACCTTGCCGATGAGACTGGAAAAGCCGATGTTCTTTTCCGGCGTCAGGTACCCTTTGAGCAGGTCGATGGACGCGACGTTTTCCATGTCCATCATCTGTTTGCCGCCGCCGGGGTTGCCGGAAATCGGCATGCCGTCGATCATGAAGACGCCGCCGGGACCGGACTGGGATTTGCCGCGGATGCGGATGGGGTCGTGGTAGGAGGGTTCGTTCGAGCCGGCCGTGTCCGCGGGCGTGTAGTTGACCGACGGGGAGAACTGGATGACGCTGAAGGGGTTCATGTTGGCCTGCGTCGAGAGGACGGCGATGCTTTTGCGTTCGAAGCGCTGTTGCGAGCCGTTGGTGTCGGCCAGGTAGAGGCCGCTGCCCGGGGCATGAGCGGAGACGACGATGTGCTCGATGTTGACGGGATCGGCCCAGAGGGCGGTCGCGGCCATCACGGCAACGATGGGGTAGGTGTGTAACGGTTTCAAATACTATCTCCTAATAAAGTGGTGATGTCCCGGTCGTTCAGGTCGACGCCGAGAAACAGGTCATAAAATTCGGCAACACGTGCGCGCAGGTCGATGCGGTACTGTTCGGGATGCAGCAGCGTGGCCAGCCACTGGATACCGATGACGCGCATGAACGACGGCGGGCGGTCGACCCAGTTGAACGGCGTGGTCGGCACGAGGTAGATCCGACCCTCTTTCACGGCGCGCAGCTGCTGCCACATCGGGTCTTCGACGAGGTCGTTGTAGACCATGTGGTGCTGGACGATGATCACGTCCGGGTCGTACGAGAGCAGCGTTTCGAAGTTGATCTTCTCCAACCCGCGCAGATTGCTCTGGCGGCATTTATGGACGTTTTCGCCGCCGGCATAGTTCATCGCGACGACGTGAAACGAGGCGTCGCATTCCGTGGCAAGCCCGTCGAGCCCTTCGGCGTAGTAGTAGCGCGTCGGTTCGACGTCTTCGAGGGACGTATTGATTTCACGGAGGATGCCTCGGGTGTAGTCGGCCAGCTCTCTGCCCCGCGCACGTTCGCCGATCGCTTGGCCGACGCGCTCCATGGTGCCCGGCATCGATTCGATTTCTCTAAACGGCACGGTCAGGGTCCGCACGCCCAGCTTGGCGATCTGTTCGGAAACGGTCTTTACGAGCATGTCGTCCTCCCACAACAGGACCAGATCGGGACGGGCGGCGACGAGCGATTCGAGGTTGATGCTCCGGCCGCTGCCGTGGAACGAACCGATGACCGGCAGGGAGAGGAACTGTTGGTTCACGAAGCGGGGGTCCGCCCCGTTGAACGGATTTTTCGCCTTGAAATTGAGGCCGATCATTTTGTCGGGGTTGAGCGCATACAGCAGGTAGTTCATCGGCGGTGAAGAGCCGAAGACCCGCGTAACGCTCGTATTGTTATCCTTCATATCGCTGAGCGCCTGGGCGTTTGCAACCAATACGAACACCGATATAAAGAGGGGAATTATGAATCTGTTCAAGAGAACTCCTAGGATTTTTTCAGTGAAAAGGTGATGGGGATCGTCAGCTGTGTGATCGATTCAAGGGATGGAAAATCTCCGCTGAGATCCCAAAGTGTGTTCAGCGCCTTTCGGTCCAAAACGCTGCTGCCGCTGCTTTGTAGCACCTCTGCTCTAGCGACAGCACCGTCAGGGGTGAGCATGAACGAGAGTGTGACCACCCCTTCCAGCCGGAGCCTTCGGGCAATGGCGGGGTAGGTGATCGCATTTTCGATCATGGCTCGGATTTGTCCCAATACCGTTGCACCCGGGCCAATTGGGTCAGCTTTTTGTATTGCGTCTGGTGTAGGAGGAGAATCTGCGGGTGCAGCAGAGGTGACGGCATGGGACGGTGGCGAGGCGAACGCCTCAGATAAGGGCGCGGCTTCGGTGGGCTGCGCCTTTATCTCAGGCGTTTGTTCCGGGAGGACCTCGGATATCGGCTGGGGTGCCGCAATGGGCTTTGTGTGCTCGATGGGTTCGGGCTTCTGGATTGTTTGCGGTTTTGCCGTCACCTGTTTTTGCAGAACTTCCTCTTTTTGAACGCGTTTTTTGACGGGTGTGACGTCCGGTTTCGGCGCGGCTTTGGGGACCGGTTTGGTTTTTTTGACCGGTTCGGCCTTTTGTTCGGCGGGCGCGCGCACCGCTGTTTTTCGCTCCGTGCTCGGAAAGTCGGCCAGGGAAACACAGAACGTCTGCCGCTCGAGCGCAATGACGGGCGGAGTGGCGTCCAGGCCGTAAAAGATCGCCCCGAATACGGCGGCATGCACGAGAAGGGAGGCCCCCATCGCCTGCAGCCGGTTGCGGCGTTCGTTTTCATGTATCATTTTTGATATAACGCTTGACATGGCAACGGACACGGCTTATTCCGCTCCTTTCATCAGGGTGAACGATCCGAAGGGGTAGCGCCGGATCGGTTCGACCGAAGTGCGGCGGTTGATCATCCGGATGGAGAGCGCTTCGATCCACGCCCAGAACGGTTCGGCAAGTTCGGCGGGCATTTCGAGGTCGGAGAGGGTTTTTCGGTACATCATCAGCCAGATATCACGCGCCTTCTCGTCGACTTCCAGGTGCAGGTGCCGCATCCGAAGCGCCGGGTGGCCGTGGGCGTCGCTGAAGTGTTTCGCGCCGCCGAGCGCCTCGACGAAGAAGCCCGCGGCTTTTTCCGTTGCAGCCGCAAAGGCGGCATCGTCTTCGGGGAACATCGTTCCCAGGACCGTTTTGCGCAGCAGACCGTGGTGGTGGCGGACCATCGCACGGATCTTCTCCTCTCCCCATTCGCGGTAGAGCGCGTCGTCGGGGAAGGTGACTTCGGGATAGACGAAATCGACCTTGGCGTCGACGGTCCGGGGTTCCGCACCGGCCCCTTCGAAGGGACGCGTTCCGCACTGGTTGAAGCCGTGCAGCGGGTTGCCTGCTTCGTTGTAGAGGTTCATAACGCTCCTTTTTCATTATTTCTTCAATGATATAACGCATTTCATACAGGTTCATGCAAGGGATATTCCATGAAAAGGTGTGACATTTTTGCGTTATTTTTGAAATGATATAACGAAAATGTAGAGAATTGTCTTAAAAGGAGTATAAAGTTCTACATTAATCGGAAAATGTGCTTAAGGCCGTAGGCTGAACCCTCTGGCCGGACAGCCGCGGTGATGCCGTTACGCTTTGAAATCTTAAGAGAGGCGGGTAAATGTGGAATACCCTGAGATCACGGACTGTCCTGCAAGAAGGTTCGGCCGGACGCGGCGGCGTAAGCCGCCGCGCGTATCATGCGGCGGCAAAGCTGTTGTGGAAAACGGTGAACATACCCCATCCGAAATAGACCAGACACCACACGATGAGAATCGCAATAGTGGAGTTGGCCAGTTTGGTGACAAGGGGATCTTTGCCGGCATCGAAGACCCCTTCCGTTTTGCCGGCCCTCCAGGAGAGCGTAGCGATGAATCCGACGCCGGTGAAGCCCAGGACGACGAAGGTCGACAAAAACATCGCGACGGATGGCCAGTCGATGTTCATCGGGTAGTCGTAGATGGAGTAGCCCAGCTTGTCCATCAGTTCGAAACGGATCAGTTCGCGCATGCCCGAAATCAGCAGTGCAACAACAACCAGCCACAGGGTCGTAAGGTAGCTTCTTTGTACACTTTTGACCATAAAGAGCAGGATCAGAACGGCTGCGACGATCGCCAGGGAGAGCGGATTGAACAGCAGGCCTTCTTGCAGCATCCATGCGGCGAACAGTACGGCGCTGACCAGCAGCCCGACAAGCGCGATCTTGGTGCCGAGACCGCGCGCAAAATCGATGTACTCTTTTGTAAAGTCCTTGCGTGTGCTCAGGAAATCGCTGTAGTTCTGCAAGAAGATTCCGACGACCGGAGCGCTCAGCGAAACCATAAAGAGCAGACGGACGGGATCCATATGGAAGTTGAGCCCTGACGTATCGACCACGCCGCCGGGCGCATACCAGTTCATCCACTGTTCGGGCTGGATGGACTCGACGGCAAAGACGTGCATCAGTACGCCGGCGAAGACCAGGACGCCGAAAGAGAAGAAACCGATCAGTCTGCCGCGCTCTTTTTTGTTGGCGTAGTAATACCAGTAGAACGTTGTATAGCCCACGATCAGCGCGTAAATGAATGTAAAGACCCAAAGGCCCGAGAGCGCGTTGGTGACGTACCAGTTGGGGTCGTAGATGACCTGCGTAAAAAGCAGCGGCGCGACGCCGAGCACGATCAGCAGTGAGACGCTGACTTTGCCGGTCTGGATCATATGCGCCGTGAGGATCTTCCAGTTGGCATTGTTTTTCTGTTTGCCGCTGCCGACAAGCGAGAGCGACATACTGCCGATCGAGAGCAGGACGAAAGCGATGTGCAGTGCCCACGTCAGGATATAGAGCGCCTGAAAGACGACCGGGTAGAACGGAACCCCTGCGGGGTCGCGAAGCGCATTTAATAGTGTTGCATCCATCAGTTTCTCCTTAGTGGTTTTGGGTCGCTATCCAGGCGGCCATGGCGTCGAACTCTTCGTCGGGAAGATCGATTTTAGGCATATAGGGGATGGAACCCGTTGCCAGTGCGCCTTGCATGAAGGCCTTGATCGTTGCCGCGTCCTGCCCTGCGAATTTGTCCATCAGCGGGCGGAATTTGGCGTCCGGTTCCAGTCCGTGGCAGTTCGAACAGGCGATCTTGGTCAGCAGGTGACCCGCTTCGAGCTTGTTCTCCGGCGTGATCGTACGCAGACGGTCCGGAATCCACGGATTGACTTTCAGCATCCCGTTTGCGGCGATGATGCCGACTTCACTCTTGATGCCTTTGCCCGGTACGTCCCTGCCGATGACCTGGTTGCTGTAGATATAGCGGCCCGCGACGTAAGGCTTACGCATACTTTCACGCAGTTTTTCACCCGGCCAGAGGCCGACGACGGCGATGACGGCGAGCATGACGATCGCCAGGGAGCGTTTGATGAACTGCGGTTTGAAAATCGCGACGAGGAAATAGAGCGTGAACGCGATGATCAGCGCGATACGTGTTTTCACGATGGACGGGAGGTAGAGTTCCAGCAAGACGTCCGCACTTTCGGGCAGCGTTGTGATGTACCACATAAAGGAGATCATCGTGAGGAAGCCCCCGATCAGGCTGACGACCCCCATTTTTCGGGTCATTTCACTTGAGAGGGCTTTGTCTTTCAGCGCGCTGGAGATGATGAGCCCGATGACGCCGGACATCATGATCATGAAGCCGATACGCAGGAACATATGCGGGAAGGTATTGACCCCGAAGAAGCCGTCGCTGGCAGATCCGGTCTGATAGAAGGCTTCGTTGCCCGGCCACATCATGAAGCTGATGATCCCGATGATCAGGAAAAGCGTTCCCAGCGAAGCGAGTGCGAAGGTATAGGTCAGTTTCAGATGCGTTTTACGGTCGATCTTGCCGATGAAATAGACCAGGGCGAAGACCCCGACAACCTCGTAGACGAAAAAGACCCATTCCGTTGCCCAGACCCAGACGAAATTGTGAATCAGCGCACTGATCCCGCGTGGGCTTGCCGCAGTGGCCGTGTACCAGATACCCGGTCCCGTGATCGAACCGATGACGTACGAAAAGATCAGCAGGAACATGCCGTACTTTTTCATGTAGTCGTACAGGTCGTCCCGGTTCTCTTTGTAGGCCTTGTGCGCAAGAAACGCAAAGAGCATTGCCGCACCGACGGAGGTATGTGATGCCAGAATATGAATGGTTCCGGTGATTCCCATCAGCCAGGCAGAGCCGAATTCGGGAAAGTAGAAGAGCGGAAACATGCCAATAAGATCCATATTGTTTCTCCTAAATTCTAAAAGGAGCACCCCGAACGGTAGCCTAGTCAGGGTCTCCTGGGGATGAAAGCAACATTTGATACGTCATATGGCATAATTAAATGTTGCTAAAGCAACGACAAAACATGCTCGTCCGCAATCGCCAAATTTCTGACGGGCATGCTTCTTCAACCCAGTGGTAATCACTGTCTTCCTAATATTATCCTAAGAGATGGAAAACACACAATGATATTCAACCGATGTTAATTTTGTGTTAATAGATGTTAGTGGAAAATAATAACATTTGTGTAGGTCTGAAGGGACGGCGGGACCGGACTGAGCTCGGCAGTGTTGTTCCCTATACCCCGATGATGATGAGGCATTTGGCAATGGCGGCGAAGACGGCCATGCCTTTTTCGAAGGTGCTGCTTTTTTCAAGGTCCATGACGCCGACGAGCTTCGTCCCGCCGCCGAGTTGCAGGGTGATCTCGGCGTTTTCGCTGCTGCGTTGGATGGAGAGGATCTTTCCTTCGAGGACGTTGATGTCGGGGTCTTCCGCCGGGGCTTCGGGGGTGATGACGATGTCGCTCGATTTGATGATGGCGTAGGCGTCATCGCCGCTCGTCAGCCCCATATTGCGGACCGAAGTGGAGGTGATGACGGAGGAGAGAACGTCGCCCCCGGGTAGCTGAAGCTCCAGCTGGGAACTGAGGCCGTGTTCCTCGATGGTCCCGATATGGCAGCTGAGCTGGTTGCGTGCGCTGGTGGTGAGGAAGGTGCGCGAAAGGATCCGCGCCAAACGTTCGGGGTCGTCCCCGGCCTCGGCGAAACGGTTGATGAATTCGCGGTGCAGTTCGGCGAAACGCTTGTAGGTGGCGATGAGTTCGTAGGCGTGTGCCGTCAGGACGGTCCCGCCGCCGCCGCGGCCGCCGGTCGTTTTTTCGATGATGGGCCGGTCGGCGATGTCGTTCATCGCGTTGACCCGCTCCCAGGCCGCCTTGTAGCTCATCTTCATCGCCTTGGCGGCGGCGTGGATGGAGCCGGTCTGCGCGATCTTCTCCAGCAGCTCGATGCGGCCGCTGCCCAGGAAGTTCCTGCCGTCTTTTTTCAGCCAGAAGCGTCCGTCTATCTGCATCGGGTTTC
>JARROU010000024.1:0-9271 GCA_037383585.1 Campylobacterales bacterium
AACCGTACCAGCATCAGCGGGGAAAAGCGCGAATCGAGCTCGAAAAGGCGCTCTTTGAGCCAGGAGGTCAGTTCGTCGACGACCATCTCGGCCTCGTAGGCTTCGAGGGTTTTGAGCATGGAAACGAGCTGCGTACGGTCTTTTGAAAAGATGACGGCAAAGAGGTCTTCGAAGAACTGCGGGTCGATGAGGCCGAGCATCTCGGTGACGGTGGTGACATCGACGTGGTGTTTGGAGTAGATGATCGCCTGGTCAAGCAGGGTCAGGGTGTCGCGCAGGCTTCCCGAACCGCTGCGCGCAAGGATCTGGAGCGCTTCGGATTCGTAGGTGATGTTCTCCAGGTTCAGGATGTGGCTCAGGTGCGCACTGACGTTCTGGTTGGAGATCTTCTTGAAGCGGAAATGCTGCGTCCGGCTGAGGATGGTGGCGGGCAGTTTCAGCGGGTCGGTCGTCGCGAGGATGAACTTCACAAAGGGCGGCGGCTCTTCGAGGGTTTTCAGCAGTGCGTTGAACGCCTCTTTGGTCAGCATGTGGACTTCGTCGATGATGAAGATCTTGAATTTCGCGCTGGCCGGCTGATACTTGGTATGCTCGATGAGGTCGCGGATGTCGTCGATCTTGCGGCTGGACGCCGCATCCATCTCGATGATGTCCATGTGGCGTCCCTCGTTGGCGGAAACGCAGTGCTCGCACTGTTCGCAGGGGTGTGCCGTCGGTCCCTGTTCGCACATCAGGGCCTTGGCGAAGATCCGGGCCGTGGAGGTCTTGCCCGAACCGCGCAGCCCGGAGAAGAGGTAGGCGTGTGAAAGGCGTTTGCTGTCGAGTGCCAGGGAGAGGGTCTGGGCGATCGTCTCCTGGCCGATCAGGTCTTCAAAACGGCGGGGACGGTATTTCAGGGCCAGGACTTGCGAGCGCTCGTTCACAGGAGATTCCTTCGTTATATAGTTACATTGAGTTTAGCATAGGATGGTTGAAGAAGGGGTTATTTTTTTGATGGAGGATGAATGATGGAGGATGAAGGATGAAGGATGAAGGATGGAAACCCCATCACCCCATTACCCATAAGGCCGAAGGCCGCACCCATGAGCGAAGCGCACCCATCACCCCATTCACTCCCGCTCGAGCTTCAGCCAGTCGGCGGCGACCTGACGCAGTCCGTCGGGGTTCTCCGAGGCGAAGAATTTCAGCTCGGTCTTCTCGGCGGTTTCGTTCAGGTAGTAATGGTTTTCGAGGTACTCCACGATCGCCTCGCCCGAGTGGATCAGCAGCGCCCGGTTGTCGAAATAGTTCCCGATCGCATCGGCGATCAGCGGGAAGTGGGTGCAGCCCAGGATGACGGCATCGGGCGTTTTGCATTCGGCGAAGTAGTGGTGCATGGCGCTTTGCAGCACCTCGCCTTCGAACAGACCCTCTTCGACGATGGGGACGAAAAGGCCCGTTGCCTTCGCCTCGACGTTGCGGTAGCCGTGGGCGTCCAGCAGCGACTGGTAGGCGCCCGAGCCGACGGTCGCTTTCGTGCCGAGCACCAGCACCTCCGCCCCGGTATCATCCAGGGCGTTCTTGGCCGCCAGGATGCCGGGTTCGACGACGCCGACGACGTCGAAGGGGGCCTGGGCGCGCATTTCGTCAAGGGCATAGGCACTGACGGTGTTGCACGCGACGATCAGCAGGTCGATGTCGAAATTCTTGAAAAACTCCACCGCCTCAAGGGCGTAGCGGATAATGGTGTTGCGGTCTTTGACGCCGTAGGGGACGCGGGCGGTGTCGCCGTAGTAGACGATGCCTTCGAACAGCCGGTGTTCGAGCAGGGATTTGACGACGGTCAGCCCGCCGATGCCGCTGTCAAAAACACCCACCTTCGTTGGTGTTTTTGACAAGATGGAGGATGGAGGATGGAGGGTGGAGGATGTTTTTTTCATTTGAGCGCTGCTTTGGATGAGATGATGATGGAAGTGAGGAGTTTGATGATGCTATCCAGCTCGGACAACAGTGTCTTGACTTTTGTGTGTTGATTGGGAAGATAGTCCGTTTCCGTCAGAAGCCGGACCCAATATTTTGTTTCCCGTGCTGCTTTCAGGGCGATGGACATTTTGGAAACAAAATCTTTTTTGCTCTGCGCATCCTGTGCTTCATTGACGTTGGCACCGATCGAGGTGCCGGAGCGAAGCAGCTGCTTCGAAAGAACATATTCGTTTTTTTGTTCACTGAGATAGCGATAGAGATTAACGATTCTTACGGCGAAAGCAAAGGAAAGAGAAAGAATTTCGTTCTTCCCATCCTCCATCTTCAATCCTCCATCGTCCATCGCGCGAAGCGCTTAGCCTTCGTTCATCATGGCGAGGAATTCGTCGTTGGACTTGGTCTTCTGCATCTTGGTGTAAAGGAAGCGCAGCGCATCGACCTCGTCCTCTTGCTTATGCAGCATGGAGCGGAGGATAAAGACCTTCTGCAGGACGTCCGGCCCGATGAGGAGCTCCTCTTTGCGGGTACCGGATTTGAGGATGTCGATCGCCGGGAAGATACGGCGGTCGGAGATCTTGCGGCTGAGGACGACCTCGGAGTTGCCGGTGCCTTTGAACTCTTCGAAGATGACCTCGTCCATGCGGCTGCCCGTCTCGATCAGCGCCGTGGCGATGATGGTGAGCGAGCCGCCGTTTTCGATGTTACGCGCGGCACCGAAGAAGCGTTTCGGTTTGTGCAGGGCGTTGGCGTCGACCCCGCCCGAGAGGACTTTGCCCGAAGAAGGGGTGACGGTGTTGTACGCGCGGGCCAGGCGGGTGATGGAGTCGAGCAGGATGACGACGTCCTTGCCGATCTCGACGCGGCGCTTGGCCCGTTCGATGACCATCTCGGCGACCTTGACGTGGTTCTTCGCCGGCATATCGAAGGTCGAGGAGTAGACCTCGCCCTTGACGGAGCGCTCCATGTCGGTGACCTCTTCGGGGCGTTCATCGACGAGCAGGACCATCAGTTCCGCTTCGGGGTGGTTGTGGCTGATGCCGTGGGCGATCTCTTTCATCAGCTCGGTTTTCCCCGAACGCGGCGGTGCGACGATGAGGCCGCGCTGTCCCTTGCCGATCGGGGCGAAAAGGTCCATCATGCGGCCGGTGAGGTTGTTCGGCTTATACTCCAGTTTGAGCTGCTCGAGGGCGTAGAGCGGGGTGAGGTTTTCAAAGAGCGGACGTTTTTTGCTCTCTTCGGGCGGCATGTAGTTGATCGCTTCGATTTTGAGCAGGGCGTAGTAGCGCTCCTGGTCTTTCGGCGGGCGGACCTGGCCGGTGACGACGTCCCCGTTACGCAGGGCGAAGCGTTTGATCTGGGTGCTGGAGACATAGGCATCGTGGAGCGAGTCGCTGAAGCTCTTGTCCACCGAACGCAGGAAGCCGTAGCCATCCTGCATCACTTCGAGGATGCCGGTAAAGAGGATAAATCCTCCCTGCGCGGTCTGCGCTTTGAGGATCTCGAAGATGACGTCCTGGCGTTTGAGCTCGTTCGGGTGCTCGACACCGAGGGATTCGGCCATGGCGACCAGTTCGTCAATCGTTTTTTCTCTGAGTTCTTCGACCGTATGGCCTTCGACCGGTTTGTGGGTTCTGTTCTTGTTGTTTCGTGATTGGTTGTTGCGCGAATGATCGCTCATGAAGATTTTCCTCTATGTCAGTTAGTGGATATTTCTAAGGAAGAAATGAAGTTGATTTGTGAAAGATTTGGCGTTTTTTATACTATTTCCGTTTTACTTGTCAACAAGTAACGCGATTTTTACCATCCCGGCTGTACAATAATGGCAATGTAAAGCAGACAAGGAATATGGATTAGAATGAAAAACTATCTTCACAATGAAATTTCGGCTTCCATTGAGACCAAACAGAGAATTTTGAAAGATGAAGCGCTGCTGACGGCCATCGCCGAGGCGGCAATGGCGTGTGTCGAGGCGTACCGCCGCGGCAACAAGACCCTGCTCGCGGGCAACGGGGGCAGCGCGGCCGATGCGCAGCATATCGCCGCCGAGCTGGTCGGGCGCTACGGGTTCGACCGCCCCTCCATCCCGTCGCTGGCGCTGACGACCGACACCTCCAAACTGACGGCCATCGGCAACGATTACGGCTACGACAAGGTGTTTTCGCGCCAGCTTGAAGGCATGGGAGTGGAAGGGGATATCTTCTTCGGCATCTCGACGTCGGGGAATTCGACGAACGTCATCAATGCCTTCGAAAGCGCGAAGGCCAAAGGGATCACGACCGTCGCGCTCGTGGGAAAAGACGGGGGCAAGATGGCGCAGATGGCCGACATCGCGCTCATCGTTCCTTCCGATGCCACGCCGCGCATCCAGGAGTCGCATATCCTGATCGGGCACATCATCTGCGACGTGATCGAGAAAGAACTGTTCGGAAACGGGGTTTCCGAGTAGTTCGGTGATGAGGTGATGAGGTGATGAGGTGATGAGGTGATGCAGACGCACAAGGATCTGGATGTTTGGAAACTTGGGATTGACTTGGTTGTTGATGTCTATTCATTTTGTGATTTGCTGCCGACGGCGGAACGTTATGGCCTTGTTTCTCAGATGCAGCGAAGCGCGGTATCGATTCCGAGCAATATTGCAGAAGGGTCGGCACGGCGGAGTAAGAATGAATTGATCCAGTTTTTACACATCGCTTTGGGTTCGCTGGCCGAACTGGAAACGCAGATCATCATTGTCCAAGAGATCAAAATGGTGGCTTCAAACGATTATGTATTGCAAAAGATTGAAGTCTTGCGCAAAAAACTGTTGAACTACAGAAGATATGTAAAAGAGAACTATGTCTGAATCGCATCACCGCATCACCCCTTCACCCCATCACCCGGAAACAAGGCCTGCCTTGTTTTTAGACCGTGACGGGGTCGTCAACGTCGAGAAAAACTACCTGCACCGCATCGGGGATTTCGAGTTCATTGACGGCATTTTCGATGTGTGCCGGGTGTACCGCGAACGCGGCTACCGGATTGTCATCGTCACGAACCAGTCGGGGATTGCGCGCGGCTATTACAGCGAAGCGGATTTCGAACGGCTGACGGCCTGGATGGTCGGCGAGTTCGAAAAGCGCGGCATCGACATCGCCGGCGTCTACTACTGCCCGCATCATCCGGATTTTTCGGGGGTCTGCAGCTGCCGCAAGCCTGAGCCGGGCATGCTGACGCAGGCGGCGGAGGAACTCGGGATCGACCTGGCGCGTTCGGTCATGATCGGTGACAGCGAGCGCGACATAAGCGCCGCGCACCGCGCCGGCGTCCAAGAAGCCTATCTGCTGAGCGACTGCGCCGAATCGAGCGCGGCGACGCGGATCATTTCATCATTAAGGGAACTGCTATGAAAATCCTGAATACGGGCGGGACGTTCAATAAACGCTACGACCCCGTCAGCGGGGAGCTTGAAGTCCCGTACGACAACGAAGCGGTCGAGGACATCGTTGAAAGCTTCGCGTACGACGTGGAGATCGCGGGGATGCTCTACATGGATTCGCTGCAGATGACACAGAGCGACCGTGACCAGCTGTACGACATCATCGATGCCGATGACGAGGAGGTCTACGTTATCGTCCACGGCACGGACACGATGGACCTGACCGCGAAAACGCTGGCCGAGCGCATGGAGGAGGACGAGGAGGAACGCGTCATCGTTCTGACGGGGGCGATGGTGCCTTTCAGCATCGACAAGACCGAGGCGAGCGTCAACCTCGGCATGGCGCTCGGCTACGCGGCGACCCAGCCGGCGCCGGGCGTTTACATTTGCATGAGCGGGATCATCGCGCCGTACGACCGTATCCGCAAAAACAGATCAGAGGGGATTTTCGAGATTGTCTAAAGTAGCCTGCGACCACTGCCATCTGCAGTTCGACGAATCGGTCATGATCAAGGAGGGGGACCTCTATTTTTGTTGCAAAGGGTGCCAGGGGATCTATCACCTGCTCAAAGACGAGGGGCTTGACAGCTTCTACGACAAGCTCGGAACCGAGACGCTCGCGCCCCCGACCGAACAGTTCGAAGACAGCGGCAATTTCGATTCGCCGGCCTTTTACGACCGCTATGTGAGCGTCGACGACGAGGGCTTCAGCGAAGTGTCGCTCATCATCGAAGGAATCCACTGCTCCGCGTGCGTCTGGCTGAACGAAAAGGCGCTGCACAAGATGGACGGCGTCGTCGAAGCGCACATCAACCACACAAACAACAAGGCGCGCATCGTCTGGGACGACGAGGTGCTCAAGCTCTCGAAGATCATCGACATGATCCGCGCCATCGGCTATGATGCTTTCCCGTACGATCCGCAGATCCAGGAGGCCCGTGCCGAAAAAGAGCGTAAGGATTACTACCTGCGCATGGCGGTCGCGATCTTCGCGATGATGAACATCATGACGATCGCCGTGGCGCAGTATGCGGGCTTCTTCACCGGCATGTCGCAAAGCATCAAGAACATCCTGAATGTCGCGGAGTGGGCCCTCTCGACCCCGGTCCTCTTTTACAGCGGCTGGGTCTTTTTCCGCGGCGCCTATTACGGCATCCGTACCAAAACGGTCAATATGGACATTCTTGTCTCCACCGGGGCGACGCTGACCTATCTCTACTCCATCTACATCACGCTCTTCGAAAAGGGCGAAGCCTATTTTGATTCGGTGACGATGATCATCACCTTTGTACTCGTGGGCAAGTTCCTGGAGGTGCTCAGCAAGAAAAGCGCGGCGGATACGCTCGACGTGCTTTCCAAGCATGTCCCGGGCGAGGTGACGGTGCTGCGCGAAGGGGAGCAGGTCAATATCAATGTGAACGAAGTCGTCGTCGATGATATCGTCCTACTCAAAGCCGGCGAGCGGGCCGGGATCGACGGCGAGATTGTAGAGGGCGAGGGAAGCTTCGACGAATCGAGCCTGACGGGCGAGAGCGAGCCCATCTACAAGCGGGCCGGGGACACCGTCGTCAGCGGAACCACCAGCATCGATGCGGTCGTGCAATACCGCGCGACGAAGGACTTCGAGCACTCGACGCTGTCGAACATCCTGACGATGCTCGAGCGTTCCATGGCGAAGAAGCCGAGAATCGAGCAGCTGGCAAATACCCTGTCGGAGTACTTCTCCGCCGTGATCCTGCTGCTGGCGTTCGCGACGTTCGTCGCCTGGTGGTTCTGGCCGAATCCGTTCGACGCCGCGTTCATGGTCGGTATCTCCGTCATCGTCATCGCCTGCCCGTGTGCGCTGGCCCTGGCGACCCCGGTCGCGACGCTGGTCGGGCTGGGGCAGGGGGCGAAACGGGGCATCCTGTTCAAAGAAGCCGCCCAGCTCGAGACGCTGGCCAAGACCGATACGCTGGTGCTTGACAAGACCGGTACGATTACCGAGGGACGCCCGCAGGTCGTCCGTGCGGAGTGGTACGACGATGAAACGGAGCGCGGCGGGCACCGCCTGAAGCTGCAGGCCATGCTCAACGCCTCCAAACACCCGGTCGCGATCGGGGTGGCCGCGCATCTCGGCGGCGATGAGGGACCGACGGCACTGCCGATACTGGACGAAGTGCAGCAGATCGCGGCCAAGGGAATGGTGGCGCGCTGCGAGGAGCGGATGCTCACCGGCGGCAATGCCGCTTTGATGCGCGAGCAGGGGATCGCACCGGCAGGGGAGAGCGAGCACACGCTCTTCTACTTTGCCGTGGGCGAGACGCTGGTCGCCCGTTTCGAGCTGGCCGATCAGCCCAAAACGGATGCGGCGGAAGTCGTTCAGGCGCTGACGCACGCGGGCATCGACGTCATCATGCTGACCGGCGATCATGAAAATGCCGCGCGGCGCGTCGCCGAAGCGGTCGGCATCGAACATTACCATGCCGAACTGACGCCGGATCAAAAGGCGGATCTGGTCGCGCAGATGCAGAGCGAAGGACACAAGGTCGTCATGGCCGGCGACGGGGTGAACGACATCCTCGCGCTGGCGCAGTCCGAGATCGGCATCGCGATGGGCAACGGAAGCGACATCGCCATCGACGTCAGCGACGTCGTACTGATGAACGATTCGCTCACGTCCCTCGAAGAAGCGTTCCGCATCGGGCGCGCGACCTACGGGCTCGTCAAGCAGAACCTGGGCCTGTCGCTGGTGTATAATGCCATCACGATTCCGCTCGCGATGGCGGGCTACGTCATCCCGCTTGTGGCGGCGATCTCCATGTCGCTGAGTTCACTGCTGGTCGTGGGCAACTCGATGCGCATCTCCTACAGCTGGAAACGTTCTGCAAGGCGGAGGTAAAGGGGTTGATGAGGTTATGAGTAGCCTCCCCATTGCCCCTTTACCCCATCACCCCATTACCGGCTGAGAAACAGCCAAGAAAGGAAAACAATGGACAGTTGGGTAATCATTATGATGCTGGGCGTCTCGGTCTTTTTGGGCTCTCTGGCGCTGCTGGGGATCATGTGGGCGATCAAAACCGGTCAGTTCGACGACAAAGAGAAGTTCCTCCATCAGGTGCAGTACGACGGCGAAGACGAACTCAACGACGCGGCGAAACAGGCGGAAAAGAAAAAAGCGATGAAAAAGAAAAAAGAGGAGTACCGCCCGGAATAGACAGGGAATCGGCTCTGCCGTCAAGAGGCAGGTCGGCATCAAAACTGCTGTTCGAAACTGAGGTGGAAGTTGATGCCGTCGCGTTCGACGCCGCCGTCGCTCAGATAGTAATAGGCGGGACTGCGCACATCGGCATCAAAGAGGTTTTTCACCGTGAAGCGCGTGACGCTCATCGGGCTGAAGCGGTAGGTCATCGAGACATCGAAAAGGTGGTACGGGTCGACCGTGGGATCGATCCCGTCCTCTTCGACCCAGTTGAGCTTAGTGGCGGTGGTTTCGCTGTAGTATTGCCAGACGCCTGAAAAAGAGGCCCGTTTCGTCGGACGGTAGGTATACATCGCCTTGAGCATCACCTTCATCTCAAGTTCCGCCCCCTTGCTGTAACGGGTATTGAAATTCTGATACCCCGGATCCGTGTCCGGGTACTCTTCCAGGTCGATCACGTTTTGCAACTTGGAATAAAACAGGTTCAGATTGAACTTGACGCCGGGACGCGGTTTGAAAATGGTCACGAACTCAAAGGTGTCCGTCGATTCGGGTTTGATGTCCGCATCCCCGGCGCGGAAGTTGATGTGACCGTTCTGGTAGGCTTCGATCAGGGTCGGTGCCCGGAACGCCGAACCGTATAGCAGTTTCAGGATCAGCATCTCATCGGCGCGGTAGATCAGTCCGGCCCGTTTGCTCCACTGGGTCCCGAA
>JARROU010000025.1:0-8752 GCA_037383585.1 Campylobacterales bacterium
AGGTGTTGCTCACCCCTATTTTGGGGTCTTTATCCTCTTCGTCCTGACGTTCGGCGCTTTTACAGCGACGACGGTTCTGGCGCGATGGGCCAGCCGCGCAATGGCGGCAAAAGATACGGAAAAGATCAAACTTTCCATTTATGAGTGCGGGCCGGAAGTGACCAAACAGCCCAACAGGATTTCGCCGCAGTTTTACCTGTTCGCGCTGCTGTTTTTGCTCTTCGACGTGGAGATCGTCTTTATGTTCCCGTGGGCAATCGACTTCAAACTGCTGGGTTGGTTCGGTTTTGCGGAGATGATGCTGTTCATCCTGCTGCTGGCCATCGGTTTCGTGTATGCATGGAAGAAAGGAGCACTTGAATGGCACAACATCAAGTAAATTTCACCCAAGACGGCGGGCTTCCCGTCGCACTGACAACCGTCGACAAAGTGGTCAACTGGGGCCGGTCGAACTCTCTGTGGGCGTTGACCTACGGTCTGGCGTGCTGCGGGATCGAAATGATGGCGTCGGGCGCGTCGCGCTACGACTTCGACCGCTTCGGTACGATCTTCCGGGCGTCACCGCGCCAGTCGGAGGTCATGATCGTCGCGGGAACGCTGACGAAAAAACACGCCGAGTTCATCCGCCGTCTTTACGACCAGATGACGGAACCCAAATGGGTCATCTCCATGGGATCGTGCGCCAATACCGGCGGGATGTTCAACACTTACGCCACCGTACAGGGGTGTGACCGCGTCATCCCCGTCGACCTCTACCTTCCCGGCTGTGCGCCGCGTCCGGAGACGCTGCAGTATGCGGTCATGATGCTGCAGAAAAAGATCCGCCGTGAAAAGGCGATCAAAGCCCAAAAACCGAAAAGGCTGCTGTAATGAGACGCTATACCCCGAAAGACGACGTACAGGCAAAACCGTACTATACGGACCGCTACTGGGTCGCACCGCAGGTGCCCAAATCGGCCGTCAGCGAGGACGAAGTGTTCGCGGCGGACCTCGCAGCGATCCAGGCGAAATTCGACGTAAGCGACGCCTACATCCAGGTTGAGCAGATGGTGGTCTATATCAAACCCGAAGACAATTACGGGGTACTTGAGCTGCTGCGCGATGAACTGGGCTACACCCAGCTCAGCGAGCTGAGCGCCATCGACTGGCTGGCCGAGAAGGGTCAGTTCGAAGTCTTTTACCAGATGCTGAGCATGGGCAAGCGCAAACGCCTGCGCGTCAAGATGTATATTGACGAAAACGAGGCGGTCAACAGCGTCGAGAAACTCTTCCGCAGCGCGGACTGGAGCGAGCGCGAGATGTACGACATGTTCGGCATCAAACTCAACAACCATCCGTTCCCCAAACGCATCCTTATGCCCGATGACTGGGAAGGGTGGCCGCTTCGAAAGACCTACCCGCTGCAAGGCGACGAGTTCGCGGCATGGTACGAAGTCGACAAGATCTTCGGCAAGGAAGCCCGCGACATCATCGGACCGGAACTGCGCGACCCGGCGGAGGTCGACCGCTACGACACCAAACGTTTCGCGCGTCTGGGCCACGAAGTACCGTACGGCGCCGACCTCTCCGAGGGCGAAACGAAAAAAGATCTCGACTACCAGGAAGAGGGCGGTGTCTTCATGATCGAGAAGTTCCACGAAGAAAAATCTGTCGTCATCGAAGACAGAGATAGATAAGGCCAGTTATGCAACAGACGAACCGATTACGACCGTTTTTTGAAAATATCACCTTTGAGCGCGACGACAACGAACTTGTGCTCAACTTCGGACCGCAGCACCCCTCTGCACACGGACAGCTGCGTCTGATGCTGCACCTGCAGCAAGAGCAGATCGTCAAAGCCCATCCGGATGTCGGCTACCTGCACCGCGGGATGGAGAAGATGGCGGAGAACATGATCTACAACGAGTTCATGCCGACGACCGACCGGATGGACTACATCGCGTCGAGCTCCAACAACTACGGCTTCGCGCTGGCCGTTGAGAAACTGATCGGCCTGGAAGTGCCGCGCCGCGCGAAAGTCATCCGTATGATGCTGCTCGAGGTCAACCGCCTGATGTCGCACCTTTTCTGGCTGGCGACGACGGCGCTCGACATCGGGGCGATGACGGTATTCCTCTATGCGTTCCGCGAACGCGAATACCTGATGGACCTCGTCGAGGATTACTGCGGGGCGCGCCTGACGCACGCGGCGATCCGTATCGGCGGCGTGCCGCTCGACATCCCGGACAACTTCCTGGGGGACCTCAAGAAGTTCCTGGACAAGCTGCCGCAGAACATCAAGGATTACGAAGACCTGCTCGATCAGAACCGTATCTGGAAGATGCGTATGGAGAACGTCGGGGTCATCCCGACGGAGATGGCGCTTTCGTGGGGCTGTACGGGACCGATGCTGCGAGCGTCGGGCGTGCAGTGGGATATCCGTAAAGAAGAGCCGTACGAACTCTACGACGAAGTCGATTTCGATATTCCGTGGTCGGACAAGTGCGACAACTACGCGCGCTACAAGGTCTACATGGCGGAGATGCGCGAAAGCGCGAAGATCCTCTACCAGACGATCGACATGTACAACGAGACGGTCAAGAACAACCAGACCGAACTGATGGCGCATGCGCCGCAGTACATCTCGGCGCCGAAGCTTGACATCATGACGCAGAACTATGCGCTGATGCAGCACTTCGTCCTGGTCACGCAGGGAATGCGCCCGCCGGTCGGCGAGGTCTACGTCCCGACCGAATCTCCGAAAGGGGAACTGGGCTACTTCATCAACAGCCAGGGCGGTGCGTACCCGTACCGTCTGAAACTGCGTGCACCGTCGTTCTGGCATACGGGGATCCTGACCGATCTTCTCCCGGGCCACTATATCCCGGACGTCGTCTCCATCATCGGAACGACCAATATCGTCTTCGGCGAAGTCGACCGTTAAGGAGCGCATGAATGTTACGTTACGACCTAAGACATCTGCATAATGATTTTGACAATCGCATGATGGAAATCATGAAAGAGGTGCCTGCGGGCGAAGTGATCATTTTCTTGTTTGAAGTGGGTGATTTCTCGCCGGTACAGCGTAGTGCCGACCTGATGAAAGAGCAGGGCTACGAGCTGCTCAATTCACTGAAATTCAACGAAGTCGACTGGACCATCGTTGTCAAAAAATAGAGGATAATAAGTTGAGTAAAGTCTATTTCTCTACGTGGAAATCGGAGCAGATCAATAACATCGGCAAATCCGAAGACGCGTGGGAAGAGTCGGCCTACAAGCTGCCGATGCAGTACAACGAACACAGCGACGCCAAGGCCTTCATCGGCTGGGACGGCGTAGCGCTGTACGATCCCGAAGTGGATGTTGTACGCCTCGCCACCGAGTATGCCGCGCAGTATCAGGTCTATTCCGAAGCGTGCGGGCGCTGTGCCCCCGGACGCTGGGGCGGCCGGATCCTGTATGACCTGCTGGACAAGATTGCCCGGGGCGAAGGCGCGCTCAGCGACATGGACCATCTCAAAGAGGTGGCGCGCAACATGCAGCTGACCTCCAAGTGCGAAATCGGCAAGACCGTGCCGAACCCGCTGCTGGACCTGATGACCCACTTCGAATCGGACTTTCTGGAGTGCATCGACGAGCAGAAACCGTCGAAGCATTACAATGAAGAGGTCGGATACATCGCCAAAGTGACGGCTCCGTGTACGGACGCCTGTCCGGCGCATGTCGACATCCCGGCCTACATCGAGGGCGTGCGCGATCTGCGTTTCGACGACTCGCTGATGGCGACACGCCAGACGATGCCGCTGGCGCATACCTGCGGCCGTGTCTGTCCCCACCCGTGTGAGGACGAATGCCGCCGTACGAACCTGGACGAGCCGATCGCGATCATGGAACTCAAACGCCTGGGCGCGGACTACGAGACCGACCACGGATTTGGCTTCTTCCACCCGGCGGAGCCCAAACCGTCCACCGGCAAGAAAGTCGCCGTCATCGGCGCCGGCCCTGCGGGCCTGACGACGGCGTACTACCTGGCGCTCGAAGGGGTGCACTGCGATGTCTACGAAGAGCTGCCGGTCCTCGGCGGCGAAGTCACCGTTGGCGTTCCGGAGTACCGTATGCCGTGGGACAAGTACATGAAAGACATCGAGGCCGTCAAGGACCTCGGCGTGAACTTCATCACCAATTCCCGCGTCAGCGCGGATATGATGCGCCAGTTCGAAGAAGACTATGACGCGGTCATGGTCGCGACCGGTACGCGGATTTCCAAGAAAGTGCGCTGCGACAACGAGCGTCCGGAGATCCAGGGGTACTGGGGTGCAATCGACTTCCTGGACAAGGTCAATCTCTACGTCAAGTTCGGCATTACGCTGACCGAAGACGAGAAAAAAGAGTACATGATCGACAAGGAATACGTCGACCTGACCGGCAAGACCGTCGTCTGTGTCGGCGGGGGATTCACCTCGATGGACGTTGTGCGCTGTTCGATCCGTGCCGGGGCGAAAAAGGTCATCATGCTGTACCGCCGCGACGAGAAAACGATCATCCGCAACACGACCTACGAGGAGTACCACGAAGCGGTCGAAGAGGGCGTCGAATTCATCTTCCACTCTGCGGTGCAGACAATGGTGGACGAGAACGACGTGCTTAAATCCCTTGTCGTCGACAAGTTCGAACTCGTCCCGGACCCTGACGGCGGACGTCCGCAGCTCGTCAAGATCGAAGGGGCGTCGTTCGAGATCGAGTGTGATTACCTGATCCCGGCGGTTTCCCAAAGCGCCGACCTCGACCTGCTGCCCGAAGAGTGGGAGATCGAGATGACGTCGTGGGCGACAATCAAGACGAACGGCAAGGACTATATGACATCGCGCAAGGGGATCTTCGCGTCGGGCGACTGTGAATACGGCCCGATGACGATCGTCAACGCCGTCGGACAGGCGAAACGCGCCGCATCGGTGATTTCGCGCTACGTTCAAAGCGGAGAGATCACATTGACCGACGACGAGGTCATGGAAGACCAGCTGCGCAAGATGCGGGTCTACGATAAGAATGAAAAAGTCACGGGCTGGCTGCCGGGGCTGCCGCGTCAGCACAGCGAAGTGCTCGATGTCGACATCCGCAAGCACAACAACGCGGAAGTCAATTTCGGCTTCACGCAGGAGCAGGCCATCAGCGAAGCCGAACGCTGCATGCGCTGTTATTACATCGCGATGGTCGCGAAATAAGGAGGCCGGATGAGTGAAATGATCAACTTTACCATTGACGGCCGAAACGTTCAGGCCAAAAAGGGCGAAACGATTCTCAATGTGGCACGCCGCGAAGGGATTTACATCCCGACGATGTGCTACCTGGAAAAGACGAACCCGGCGGCGTCGTGCCGTCTGTGCGTCGTGGAAGCCGAAGGGGTCGACGGGATGGTGCTGAGCTGCCAGACACCGCCGACGGAAGGGCTGGCCGTCATTACCAACAACTCGACGCTGCATGAAGAGCGGACGAACATCATGCGCCTTTACGACGTCAACCATCCGCTCGAATGCGGCGTCTGCGACAAATCGGGCGCCTGTGATCTGCAGAACAAGACGCTTGAGTTCAACGTCGCATCTCAGACGTTCACGGCAAAAGAACAGTCGCGCAAGATCGAGCACTGGGGTCTGATCAACTACGATCCGAATCTCTGTATCATGTGCGAGAAGTGTACGCACGTCTGTAACGAAGTGATCGGCGACGACGCCATCGAACTCAAATTCGGCGGATACAAGTCGACGATCATTCCGAAAAACAGCGAGCAGCTCGACTGTACGTTCTGCGGCGAGTGCATTGCCGTCTGTCCGGTCGGTGCACTGGTCAGTTCGGAGTTCCAGTACAAGGCCAATGCCTGGGAACTGGAGCGGATTCCGTCGACCTGTGCGCACTGCTCCGCGGGCTGCGCTCTCGAGTACGAAGTGAAGACGAGCGGCGCGGCCAAACCGGGCGAGGAGCGCATCTTCCGCGTGACGAACAACTTTGAACACGCGACGCTCTGCGGTGCGGGGCGTTTCGGGTTCGATTTCGACGTCAAAGGCGAGAAAGACGGCAAGGCATTTGTCAAAGCCGTCGAAGCGATCAAAGGTGCGGAAGCGATCCGTTTCTCTTCGATCATCACGAACGAAGAAGCGCTGATTCTTCAGCGCCTCAAAGAGAAACTGGGGCTCAAGCTCTACAACGAAGACGCCCGCCAGTACAACGCCTTTGTCGAGGCCTTCGGTTCGACGGCCGACGGCAAGGCGGAGCTTGCTACTCTGGACGATCTCAAGGCCAGCGACGGCATCATCGTACTCGGCAGCCGCATCGCGACGGACAATCCGCTCGCACGCTATGCCGTGACGACGGCGGCGCGCCACCGCGGGGCCAAGGTTGTCTACATGCATCCGATGGAAGACGCACTGATGCAAAACGTCGTGACGCAGTTCGTCAAGTATGAAGTCGGGACCGAAGAGGGCGTGATGGCGCTGCTGGCGCAGTCGCTCCTCGAAGGGACCGAGACGAACAAAACGACCGCCGCCTTCCTCGACGCGCTCGATGACGGTTACCTCAGTGCCGAAAGCAATGTCGGAGAAGAGGAGCTGGCGCAGATCGCCAAGCAGTTCAAGCGTGCGAACGTAAAAACGTTGGTTCTGGGAAGCGACCTGTTCGCCCATTCGCGCGCGCAGAACATCGCGAAGTTGGCGGGGCTTCTGGCGCGCTTCGGCGGTTACCGTGTCGTGATTACGGCCCGCGAAGCCAACACCGTCGGCGCATCTCTGATCTGTGAGCTGGACGCCGACAACGGCAGCAACGCGAATGTGGTCGGCTATAATGCGGCAGGGGACTTCGTCATCGCCGCAGACCGCGAAGCGGACCTCGTCGTTGCCGCGCTGAATCAGCAGGAGGGGACGGTGGTCAATCTCGACCGCCATGTCCTTCCGATGAACGTTGCGGTCGGTTTCGGCGGTTACGTGCTCAACGATCTGGCAAATGCGCTGGGCGTCGGCAAACGCTATACCGTCGACTTTACGCCGGAGCTTCCGGCGGAAAAAGGCTTCAAAGCGGTGGGATTCGATGCGCTGGAGAACTTCTACTCGCCGCTTGGCGAGGACCGCCGCGGATACCGCCTGGAGAAGGTCAAGAAGCCGGCGGCGCAGAAGTGCGAGGAAGTCGATGAACTTCCGGAGTTCAACGGGACGGTTGTCTACGCCTGTGACCCGGTGCTGCAGTTCAATGCCTTCACGGCGCGCACAGCGCAGCTGGAGAAAAATACGGAACTGCGCGGCAGCGAACAGTTCGCCGTGGCGGCGCGCCTGAAAGACGGCGATCTCGTCGTCATCGGAAACGGGGAAGCGGCACGCGAGCGCCGTTTCGTGGTCGATGCCTCACTCAAGGGCACGATTGCGCTGGAACCGACCTTCGACCGCGGCATTGCCGCCGGAAACGGGGCCTACCGGTTTGAGAAAGTCAATATTATGAAAGCGAGCAACGATGAGTAAAGTCAATATCACCATCGATGGCAAGCCGATCGTATGCGAAGAGGGTGAATTCATCCTCAACGCCGCTCGGGCCAACGGCATCTTTATCCCTGCCATCTGTTATCTGACACGCTGCAGCCCGACGCTGGCGTGCCGGATCTGTCTGGTTGAAGCCGACGGCAAGCAGGTCTACGCCTGTAACGCCAAAGCCAAAGAGGGAATGGATATTTCGACGAAGACCGACAACATCGAGACGGAACGCCGTGCGATTATGGAAGTCTACGACGTCAACCACCCGCTGCAGTGCGGGGTCTGCGACCAGTCCGGCGAGTGTGAGCTGCAGAACTATACCCTGGAGATGGGCGTGGATTCTCAAAGCTACACGATCGCCGATGTCGAGCGTCCGATCCAGGACTGGGGACACCTGCACTACGATCCGGGCCTCTGTATCGTCTGCGAACGCTGCGTCACCGTCTGTAAAGATATGATCATAGGTCCGCCCTCCACATCAAAAAACTGTAATAAATGAGGTCCGCTTTCAGAGGGTGGAAGCAGACGAGTCTCTACTTCTGCATCAACAGTATGTCCCATGCCGGGTAACCCGTATTCGATTATAGGATCAAACCCTTCATGTTTTTCAGAATATGTAAATTCGTAAGCATGTGCATCATCGCTTGCCTCGAAATCTATAGCCGTAAGATATACAATAGGCTCACATTCAATACAGCTGAGATGTTTTACAAATACAGCCTTTTTAGAAGGGTTAGTTCCAAACCCTCGAACTGCATGAAATGTACCATTCAAAAATGGTCCAGCATACAAGGCTTTGTATGCCCCATCTGAATATTTAAATCGCCAAAGAGATAGATAAGGATATTTCAATTCACCCTTGCTAATATCGATGTAGCCGACTATCAAATCCGGCTCATGATCTTCATCAAGATCCGTAATCCAAAAAGTCACGTTATCCGGAGATAAAGAGGGAGTCAGATTGGCAATTAAGCCCTTTACAATTTTATATTTTTTAAGATCACAGACATTGGTCCAAAGATCGATTCGCCAATCTTTCCCTTTTTCGTTTCCAATGATAGGAGCTTTCCATACGAGCACCGAGCCGGCCCTGCATTGTTTTGTGTAGGGCGAAATGTTAGAGAGAGCTTTCCTGAGTTCAGCGTGTAGCATTTTGTCCTTGATTGTGAATGGAGGATTTTTCTCATAATCCGGTAGGTTCTTGTATAACTCCATGAAGTGAAACGCATCAGCCTTAATAGGAACTAAAAAGATCAAAAAAGGGA
>JARROU010000026.1:0-8689 GCA_037383585.1 Campylobacterales bacterium
ATCGAGACCCATCACGACACGGACGACGTCAAGGAGGTGTTCGCCGAGGAGTACGCTGCGTTTATCCGGGGGGTGATCACGGAAACGGTCCAGTTTAAAGAACAGGCGTTTGAGAAAAAAAGCCTCACTGAGCGTGTCGACGATCTGCTGATCCACCCGGTTCTGGGCATTCCGATTTTCCTCTTTCTGATGTGGGGGCTTTTTCAGCTGACCTTTGAAATCGGCAGCATTCCGATGGAGTGGATCGACGCCTTTTTCGGCTGGTTCGGCGAAACGGTCGGTGCGACGATCCCCAACGACGATGTACGCTCCCTCGTCGTCGACGGCATGATCGCCGGGGTCGGCGCCGTCGTGCTTTTCACGCCCAACATCATCATCCTCTTTATCGGGATCGCCCTGCTGGAATCGACGGGCTATATGTCGCGCGTCGCCTTTCTGCTCGACGGTTTCTTTCACAAATTCGGCCTGCACGGGCAGTCGTTTATTCCGCTGGTGACCGGGTTCGGATGCTCCATCCCGGCGTACATGTCGGCGCGGATTCTCAAAAACGACAGCGACCGTCTGCTGACGCTGTTCATCATCGGCTTTATGAGCTGCGGTGCACGGCTGCCGGTCTACGTCCTCTTTACGGGTGCTTTTTTCGCCACGAATATCGCGGGAAACGTCCTGTTCGCGATCTACATCGGAGGCGTCCTGATCGGGCTGGTCGCCGCCAAAGTACTGAAGATGACGGCGTTTAAAGGTCAGGATGAACCGTTTGTCATGGAGATGCCAAAATACCGGCTGCCGTCGCTCAAACTGATCTGGCATACGGTGCTTACGAAGACGCTGATGTATCTCAAAAAGGCAGGGACCTTCATTGCCGCCGCCTCGATGCTCGTATGGTTTTTGAGCTCTTACCCGCATTCGCAGGAGCTGGAAACGGCTTACGCGCAAAAGATTGAGCGCGCTTCCGATGAAGCCGCGGCCGCCCGGCTGTCGGTCGAAGCGGAAGCGGCGCAGCTGGAACAGAGCTACCTGGGCCGCATCGGCAAGACGATCGAACCGTTCTTTACCCCGATCGGCCTGGACTGGAAGCTGGCGGTAGCGCTGCAGACCGGGCTGGCGGCCAAAGAGGTCGTCGTTTCCACACTGGGCGTCCTGTACGCGGTCGGGGAAGAGTCCACCGAGACGGACAAGACGCTGATCAGCGCCATCCGGGCCCATATCCCCTTTGCGTCGGCGGTTGCGTTCATCGTCGTTATCATGCTCTATCTGCCCTGCCTGGCCGCCTCGGTCGTCTTCACCCGCGAAGCGGGCGGGATAAAATATTTCGTCTACCTCTTTTTGTTTACGACGGCGGTCGCGTATACGCTGGCGTTCATCGCCTACCACCTGACGCTGGCGATCACCGGGGCCCCGGCCGTTCTACCGCATTGAAGCGGGGCGTTAGCCAAAAGTTAATGCAGCTGGGATAGAATAATTTTATGAAAACGATATTGATGATTGAAGACGACCTGGAGCTGGCGGAGATCCTGACCGAATATCTCGAACAGTTCGGTTACGAGATCGAGACGGAGGACGACCCGTTCAAGGCGCTGAGCATTCTCAAGCTCAAACCGTACGATCTGGTGATCCTCGACCTGACCCTGCCGGGAATGGACGGACTGGAAGTCTGCGAAGCGATCCGCGAACGCCAGGACATTCCCATCATCATCTCCTCGGCGCGCTCGGACGTGACCGACAAGGTCAATGCGCTGGAACTGGGGGCGGACGATTATCTTCCCAAGCCCTATGACCCCAGAGAGCTTGAAGCGCGCATCAGTTCCGTCCTGCGCCGGTATGCGGCGAGAACGGAGGCCAAAAGTGCCCAGGAGCACCACAGCGATTTTAAACTTGACGAAGGGGCGATGCAGATCACGTACAAAGGGCGGGTGCTCGATCTGACGAATGCCGAGTACGGCATCCTGGCCTTTATGATCAAAAAAGAGGGGATGGTGGTCTCGCGCGAAGATATCATTCTCAACGTTGCGGCCATCAACGAAGACTCCTCGAACAAGAGCATCGACGTCATGGTGGGCCGTATCCGAAACAAGCTCGGTGACAAATCCCTGATCGAATCGGTCCGGGGCATCGGTTACAAGCTCGTCAAATGAGGCGGAATGCCGTCTTACTGACGATCCTTTTCGCCTTTGCGGTCACGCTGATCAGCGTGACCTTTATCTTCTGGGAGTTCTACAAAAACAACCGCCGCCAGTACATCGACAACATCTTCAACAAATACACCGTGATCGCGCAGATCTACCGCGAGCATATGATGAAGCACACCTCCGATGCCATTCTGGAGGCGAATCTGGCGGTCTACGGGCTCACACGGATCGAATCCCCCGAACATGCGGAGGCCGTTTTCCAAAAAGCGGAGATCCTTAAGCGCACCGGGTTCCAGGAAGTGGTGCGGACGATGCTGTTTTCGAAGAAGGCAACGCTTTCGCGCGACCGTGTCAGCGACCTGCGGGCGACGATGCTCGAAGCACACGGGAAGATCTACTTTTTCCTGGAGACGCCCCGGGGGAATTTCCTGCTGCTCGATGAGCAGCTCCGCCCCTATTTCCCGATGCATCTGCTCAGCGCCTACCTGACGGTCGTCTTCGTCATCGCCTGGGCCATCTTTATGATCCTGCAGCGGATCCGTCCACTGCGCACCCTGACGAAAAAGGTCATGCGCTATGCGGGAGGCGACCGGAACGTCTCGTTCCGTATGAAAGGCAAGAACGAGATCGCGATGCTCGCCAATGAACTCGAACAGGCGCGCGAAAATATCAATACGCTTATCGAATCGAGGACGCTCTTTCTGCGCAACGTGATGCACGAACTAAAAACGCCGATCGCCAAAGGCCGCATCAGCGCCGAAATGCTCGCTGAACCGAAGCAGAAAGAACGGTTTCAGAATATTTTTCTGCGTCTGGAACAGCTGATCAACGAGTTCGCGCTGGTCGAGGAGGCCTCCTCGGGCTTCGGGCATAAAAACACCGGGACCTACCGGTTGGTCGACATCATCGACGAGGCGATCGACCAGTCGATGCTGGAGCGGGAGAAGATTGCGGTCGACGTGGACAGCCGCGAACGGATGGAGTGCGACTTCGCAATGATGGCGACCGTCATCAAGAACATGATCGACAACGGCGTGAAATATTCACCGGACAAGCGGGTCGCGATACGAATGGAAGGCCGGGAACTGGTGTTCGAGAACCGTGGGGAGAAACTGAGCCATCCGCTGCGTTTTTACGTAGAGCCGTTTACGAAAGAGCACCCCGCACGCAACAGCTTCGGGCTGGGGCTCTATCTTGTCGATGCCATTTTGCATGCGCACGGTCTTCAGCTGGCCTACGAGTACGAGGCGGGGATCAATCGGTTTTACATCACCGATTTATGAGATTTTATGGACATGGTGCAGTTCGGTTTCCCGGTCGGCGCGTACACTGAGCTGCTCCTCCGTTTTCACCGTACGGTTGAACTGGAACATCTTGTAAAAGATGACGCCGAGGGTGATGGCGGCACAGACTTCGTACCCGATGCCCCAGACGGCTGCGAACATGGCGATGTCGAGGGAGATGAAGCTTTCAAAATTGCCTTTGGCGATAAATATGAAAAGAAATAGAAGGCCTACAGCGTACGGTATGGTGATAAAATAGAGTGCCAGAAAGAGCTTCTCGTATCCGTCAGGCAAGGGGACGATCGCCGTAAGATCGACTTCTTGCTGTCCGAAGGATTCCGGGCGGCTCCGGTGTTGTGGTGCGCTTTTCATGGTCATTTGAAGGCTCCCATGGCAAAATGAGATCTAAAGTATTGCAGACAATAATATCACAAACTATAAGGAAACAGAAAGTGAAAAGGATATTGGTAACGAACGATGACGGATATGAATCGGAAGGACTGCGGGCGCTCGTGGACGCGCTGAAGCCCTACGGGCAGGTGACGGTCGTCGCCCCTTCGAACGAAAAGTCCGCGTGCGGCCATTCGCTAACGCTGCAGCATCCGCTGAGCTTCATCAGCGTCGAAGACGATTATTACAAACTCGATGACGGGACGCCCAGCGACTGCATCTACCTGGCGCTGCATTCGATGTTCGAGGGTCAAAAACCCGACCTGGTGGTCAGCGGTATCAACAAGGGGTCGAACATGGGCGAGGATATCACCTATTCGGGAACGGCGGCGGGTGCGATGGAGGGGGTGCTGCACGGGGTGCCGTCCATCGCCGTATCGCAGGTGATGGACTTTGAAAAACCGCTGCCGGACTTCGCGCTGGCGAAACAGACGATCGCCATGCTCGTCGAGAAGATTTTCGCGTCCGAGTTTCCGCTTCCCACAAGGCAGTTCCTCAACGTCAACATCCCGCCGGACGTTTCGGATGCGGCGTTCAAAGTCACCTACGCCGGGCACCGGTTTTATGCGAACGATGCCCACCTGCACCGAAATCCGCGCGGTAAGGAATACTACTGGCTCGGTCTGCACCCGCTGGAATTCAAACCGAGGGAGGGACGGACCGAGCTGTGCGATTTCGAGGCGATTTCGCAGGGACACATCTCCATCTCGCCGATCCAGCTGGACCTGAGTGCCTACGCCTCGATGCGCGGCCTCGACCGCTGGCTGGAAGGATAGACAATGCGATACGAGCGTTCACGGATGCTTCTGGGGGAGGATTTTGACAAACTCCGGGGGGCGAAGATCCTGCTGCTGGGCGTCGGGGGGGTCGGCAGTTTCTGCCTCGACTGTCTGGTGCGTTCGGGCGTTGATGACATCACCATCGTTGATTTCGATACCTACGACGAGACGAACCAGAACCGGCAGCTGTGGAGCGAACATCACCTCGGCGAATCGAAAGTAAAGGCACTGCAGAGCCATTACCCGCAGATCACGACCATCGAACAACGGATCGACGAGGCCTGGGTGGCCGCATTCGATTTCGAGCCTTTCGATCTTGTGCTCGATGCGATCGACGATACGAAAGCGAAACTGGCACTGGCGCAGAAATGCTACAAAAAACTCATCAGCGCGACGGGCTCGGCAAAGCGGCTCGATCCGGAGAAGATCGAAGTGGGGACGATCTGGACGGCCCACGGCGACCGCTTCGCGTCGAAACTGCGCTACGAGCTGAAAAAACGGCGCTTTAGCAAGAAATACCCCGTGATCTTCAGCAGCGAACCGCCGCGGGTCAAGCTCAAAGGAAGTTTCATGGGGGTCACCGCGGCGTTCGGTCTTACGATGTGTTCGCTGGCCGTTCGGCGCATCATCGGGTCGAAATAATGGTGCGCGCCCCCGAACTCATCGGCGGCGAGTGGATCTCCGACGGTCCGCTTGCACTGCACGCATTGCGGGGCAAAGCGGTTCTGCTCGATTTTTTTACCTTCGGCTGCATCAACTGCATGAACAATCTGCCGGTGCTGAAGCGACTGAAAGAACGTTACGGGGAGGCCCTGCAGGTTATCGGGGTGCACAGCGGGAAATTCGCCTATGAAAAAGAGGCGGGGGCCGTCCGCTCGGCCATCGAACGTCTGAAGATCGATTACCCCGTCATCAACGACCCCGCAGGGTATCTGGTCGACCAGTACGCCGTCAAGGCCTGGCCGACGATGGTCCTGATCGATGCGAAAGGCTATATCGCGGCGCAGTTCCGCGGCGAAGCGCAGGGGGTAGCGATCGACCTGGCGCTGCAGAAGATGGGGTTGGCGGCGGAACCGGGAAAGGCGGAGCGTCCCATACTCAAGGGGGCTTTGCGCTTCCCCGAGGCGGTAGCGTGCGGCGGCGACCGTCTCTACGTCGCCAACAGCGGCGGAGGAGACGTGCGCGAATATACGAAAGAGGGGCGTCCTCTGCGGCGTTTTGCGCCCTTTAAGCATCCGGCCGCCCTGGCCGTGCATGAGGGCGGCCTCTACATCGCGGACCGGGAGGGCGGAAGCGTCTGCCGCATCGACCTTCAAAACGAGGAGCGTACGGTGCTCTTTGAACAGCTGCGTTCGCCCTCGGCGCTGCTTGTGGACGCAAAAACGATCACCGTTGCCGAGGCGGGGGCGCATCTTATAACGGTGTTTGACGGAACAACCATCGAGCCGCTTCAGCGGTTCGGGAACCGGTTCGAAGCCCTGCGCGACGGGGAAGGCGAAGCGGCCCAGCTGGCGCAGCCGATGGGGATGACGCGCTGCGACGACGGAACACTCTGGTTCGTGGACGCGGAAAGCTCTTCGCTGCGCTATATCGAAGAAAAAAGGGTGCATACGGCGGTCGGAGAGGGACTCTTTAGCTTCGGCGATTCGGATGCGTCCCCGGTACGGCTTCAGCATCCGCAGGGCATTGAGTGCGGCCGAATCGGGGACGGCTGCGGCGGCGGAAGGCTTTTCGTCGCCGATACCTACAACGGCAAAATCAAAGCCTACGATCCGATCGGGGAAACGATGATGACACTCATGGAAGGATTGACCGAACCTTCCGGCCTCTGCAAAGACGGCTGCATTCTTTATATCGTCGAAACGGGGAAGCACCGCATCGTCCGGTTCGATCTCTCTTCTATGCGGCGTGAGACGCTGATCGGCTGAGCGCCGGAATCAGCTCATGGCTTCTCCGAACATGTCGATGTAGCAGGCTTCGGCCCATCCGTAGATGTTTTTGGCATTGTCCAGCCCTTCCTGGCCTTTCCAGATCTCGTCGGTCACCGGCGTGGCGAACTCGAACTGCTTGTGTTTGCTGCTGTAGGCGTATTCGGAATGGATGAAAATGCCGCGTTCGGGGAAGGCCGAAACGGCGGAGATGCAGAGCGTGACCGGGGAAACCCATTTCATTTTCGCCTGTTTGTTGACCTTGGCGGCAATCATCTTTCCGACATTGCGCCCTTCGCTCAGCGACGTGTTGCCCGATTTGGAAAAGCCCATGGGGCGGGCGTCGCCGGAGATGTAGATGTCGGGATGCCCGTGGACTTCATAGGTCATCGGATCGATATCGCCCTCGAGCCGGTTGTAGACGGTATCTTTGGCGACGGCGCACACTTCGAGTAGTTCCCCGCCTCGCACATGGGGGTAGAACGAGGCGTCGTCAAAAGTAAACTCGTCGAACTCGGTCTCGACCACCTTCCTGTCGAGATCGATGGCTTCGATCTTCGCATTGGGCTCGTACTGGATGAAATCTTTGTACAGCTCTTTGAAAGCACTGCTGAACCCGTGGTCTTTGATGGTGATGCCGTGGTTTTCATCAAGCAGCAGTACCTTGCCTTTGATGTTGTTGTGTTTGAAGTAGTCCGCGATGAGGCAGGCCCGTTCATAGGGAGCCGGAAGGCAGCGGTAGTTCCCCGCCGGCACGGTCATCAGGAAGGTACCTCCTTTGAAGTTCTTGATTTTGTGCTTGAGCGTCATATGCTCAGAACCCGGTTTGAACGCCGCCGGGTATTCCTGCCGGAGCCGGCGTTCGAGGATGGGGTCGTCGGTCCAGAAAGAGTAGTCGTAGTCGATCCCGGGCGCGAGCACCAGGTGGTCGTAAGCGATATCGCCGTTACTCGTATGCAGGACCCGGTTTTTCTTGTCGACCCCCGTGGCGGCGGCATGGAAATAGGTGTAGTTGTTGTTGCGGGCTGCCTGGAGGTAGTCATGGGTGATGAAATCCAGTTCGACTTTGTCCACGAGCCACATATTGCTGACGGGGCAGGAGATGAACACATCTTTCTGTTCGACCAGGACGACGTCGGCCGACGGGGCGAACAGCTTGGCGTATTTCGCGACGCTGAGGCCGGACCATCCGCCGCCGACGACGACGACCCTCGGCCCTTTCGCTTTTGGGATCGGTGCGGTATCGGCTGTTTTTTTCGCTTTGGGTGCCGCGGCGGCCGCGGCGCTAGTCGCTGCCAGGGACGCTGCGAAGGCGCCGCCGAGCTTCAGGGCGTCTCTTCTGGATAGTTTCATAATACGGCTCCGTACACATGGAATAAAGCCAAAGAATATAATAAAGACGTTTAACGGAGTGTTTCATCTTCGAACTAAGTCATGTGCCTTGAAAAGCGCGACTGGCAACGAAGGGACATTCTGCGCTATAATTCAATCAAAATCGTAATGAATAAGGACAAATGTTGAGCCAGCCACAACCCATGACCCGTTTCGGCTATGAAAAACTGCAAGCGGAGTTGAATCATCTCAAGACGGTCGAGCGCCCGGCCATCGTCAAGGCGATTGAGGAAGCGGTGGCGCTGGGGGATTTGAAAGAGAACGCGGAGTACCATGCGGCCAAGGAGCGCCAGGGGCAGATCGACGACCGCCTGAACGAACTGAGCGCGCTGCTGGGCAATGCGCAGATCGTCGACCCTTCCGAGCTGCAACATGAACGGGTGAGTTTCGGTTCGACCGTCGTCTTGTGTGATCTCGATACGGACGACGAAATGACCTATACCATTGTCGGAGGCTGCGAGAGCAATCCGGACCTCGGTCTGATTTCGTTCAGCTCTCCGCTGGCGAAACAGCTGCTGGGGAAAGAAGAGGGCGATGAGATCAAAGCCAAGCTTCCCGGCGGCGTCAAGGAGTTCGAAGTGCTCGAAGTGAAATACCAGGAGATTGTGTTTGAGTGCCATGATTAACGTCGCCGTTATCGGGGCCAGCGGTTACACGGGGATCGAGCTGATCAAGATGCTCGTCGCCCACCCGCGCTTTGAACTGACCTATGTCGCCACCAGCGAAGG
>JARROU010000027.1:0-8640 GCA_037383585.1 Campylobacterales bacterium
CCGTGAACGCCACCAGGCGCTGCTGGGTCGGCTCGAACAGCTCTTTCATGTTAAAAGAGGGCGAAAGCGTCAGGGCATCCGGTTCGCAGACATCGTGGCAGAGATGGCAGCGCACGCACATCATCGCGTCGAAATCGATCTTCGAATTTCTCAGATCCGACGTCAGTGCGCCCGTCGGGCAGATGCGGTAGCACATCTGGCATGCCGTACACGCGTCGGCGTCCATGATCTTCTGCGACGCCAATGTCAGTTCGTCCGATTCGACGACATGATACTGCGACGGTCGCTCGGCACGTTTGAGCGCCGTAAAAAGCAGTTTGCGTTTGTCCGGAAGGGTTTTCGTACGCAGCTGGGCAATCGCCGTGGAATCGAGCTGATGGCGGATCAGCTCGTCCGTCGCCGTCTCCACTTCCCGCTCGAATTTCGCCTTCCCTTCCGCCAGGCTCTTGAGGTTGAACGAGCGAAGGAAATCCCGGCGGTCCCCCTCCTCTTTCACCTCGCCGTCTTCGTACGCCACATCTTCGCAGACGATCCCGGCACGGCTCTCCATCGCTTCAAGCAGATAGGAAGCCTCTTCGACCCGCGCTTCGAACTGGGCACGGCAGACCGGGGCGATCTCGCAGCCGTCGCAATGGCCGGTATCGAGCCTCAGGCCGCCTTTGAGCGAAGCAAGGGAGAGCAGATGGTCAACGCTGAGCGCCGCAATGCACGGCACGTTTTTCCGGCAGGAGATCAGGTTGTCGCTGTCGCCCGCAAACGCAAAAAAGAAATCCGTGGCGCTGAAGTCATCGACACCGATCGCCTCGGTCGGACAGGCACCGGCGCAGCTGCCGCAGCCCACGCATGCGCCCAGGTTGACCGCCGGAACGTTTTCCGTTTTTACCAGTGCCTCAGTCGGACAGGCGGTGATGCAGCTGTCACAGGTGCTGAGCGTGCTCAGCTGCCGTACGCAGCGTCCCGGATTAAGCGTAATCCCCGCCATCAGACTCCCGCTGTCTCGCTGAGGTACTGATAGTCGCTGAGAATGAACTCCAGCGCCATGTCCGCCGCATCGTAATACAGTGGCGTACGCGATTCGAATTTCATATTGATCAGGTACAGCGGTGCCCACTGCACCAGGTGTTTATCGAGGAAAGTCCGCTCGACCTCCATCAGTTCGTCGACCGCTTCGCTGTCGTTTTCGTTCATCGCCTTGATCTGCGCTTCGCACAGATGGTGCATGAACTCCAGTTCGACGCCGATGTGGTCGGCCGAAACGACACGCGCCGCTTCGAAGTCGACCATGAAGTCGTAGGCCGAATACATATCGGTGACCGGGTTTGCCCCGCCCGTTTCGATCATCTGGTCCTCGCGGGTGTAAAACGTCTCATACGGGATCAGGTGCAGCAGGGCAAGATTGACAAAATCCGGATTGAGCTGGCGCTCGATCAGTTCACTGCTTTGAAGAGTCGTGCGCGGCTCCCAGACCTTAAAGTTCGGCATCATCTCCAAAATGGCGTCATCCTGGTTGAGTATGTCGATAAGTTCCGTATCGGCCTCTTGCATCAACACTCTTGAAAGAAGTGCGTAGATATTGCTGCGTGCTTGTGTCTGTTCCATGAATTACCTAACCGTAGAATATGTTGTGAGATTGTAACCGCACAGGCTGAAAGCCTGCTTGGTATGAAGGATTAAAATCAAACGTCTTTGATATCGACGCGGTACGCTTTTTCGTTGAGCGGTACCCACGGACGCTTGATGTGCGGCGGACGGCGGAACTTGGAGTCGCTGTCCAGTCCGCGCGTGAGTTCGTCACGCCATGCCTGATAGGTTTTAAAGTTGTTCTCGTAATTGACAACGATGTCACCGATCTTGTCGCCCGGTTGCGCAGGCTCCAGGATGACTTTCTGGTGCCAGCAGTGCATACCGGAGATCGGGTCCGGGTGCGTCGGTGCCACCGCGTTCTGCCAGGAACCGGAAAGACCGTCCCACCAGATGTTGTCGCTGTCTTTGTTGTAATCGGCAAACCGTTTGCTATGGAACGGGTGGATGCCCTCAACGTATTTGAGTTTACCCGTCTTGCCGTCCATCTGCATCTCTGCCGTCGGGACACCGAAGCTGTTCATACCCGCCGTACCGTCATAATCCGCGATCTTGATCGCGCCGGCCGCCGTACCCGCACCTTCCGGTGAAGACTGCAGGAACGCCGGATCGGTCATATCGGATGTACCGGCAGGAATATCCGCGACTTTTCCGTCGCTGACCCCGTTCGGAATCGTGACGGCATTTTTCAGCTTCCAGCGGCCGCCGTGGTGCGAACAGGCGAGAACGCCCGGCATCTGGCCTTCCGTCGGAATCGCCATCGCAACAAAATAACCGCTGTCCAGTCCGGAAACGGTATCGGTAATGCGGACACGGATCGCATCGCCGCGTTTGAAGCCCATTTTCTTCGCATCCTTCGTGTTGATCCAGATCGGGTCGTGGTTCTGCGAGATCTCCATCAGGTGTTTGGAGTTCGCCGAACGCGTGTGGATGTTATACGGCAGACGGAAGACCGTATTGAGCGCGAATTCGTTGTCGGCGTTCATGTACATGTGATTGACATGAGAGACGATGTGCGGCATCGCTTCTTTCTCTTTTTCGTTACGCGGGTAGAACGGCACCGCGTACTCCGGCCATTTCCACTCGTCTGCGAACCACTCGGAGAAGAAGTCGAGCTTCTTGTCCAGCGTCGCAAAGCCGTCCATTTTCTTGCCGTCGACCTCGATACCGATCGGTTTTTTGCCGTCTTTGTACTTCCATGCGTCGCCGTGGGCTTCCGCGTACAGCACACCCGTCTCTTCGTCTTTCTCGACGTGGTGTTTGTTGTACTTGTGGCCGTGCGCGATCAGGTTGTCGCCGTCTTCTTTGATCTCGCGTTCCTGCGCATGGTAGATGTTGCTCTCTTCCAGCCATGCCCCGTGGTCACGCATGAATTCGTAGACCGGGTACTCGCTGTTCTTGTAGCGCGGATCGGACGTCGCGGTGGATTTGAGGTTCGGGAGGTTGTCGCCGAACGCCGCATCGTACCACTCGGAGATCGTAACCGCACGGCCCGGATTGCGCTTGGATTCCCACATCTTCTTGATGCCGAGGCTTCCATCGGGGTCGACGTATTTGAAGCCCATTTCGAACCAGAACTCGTTCTCTTCCCAGACTTCGCCGAGGCCCGCTTTGATGTGCGCTTCAAGGGTCGCACGGTTCGGGTTCTTCGGTTTCCAGCCCGCTTTCTCAAGCGCAACGCGCATGACCGGCTGGCGGAAAGAGGTCCAGCGTGCCGGCATCGTCGCTTCGGAGTGCTGGTCGTGGCGCTCGCCCGCCAGACCGACCGGCAGGACGTAGTCAACGTGCCAGTTCGTTTCCGACCAGGTCGGAGAGAGGTTGAACGTCAGCTCCATTTTGCTCTCGTCTTTGAGGACTTCCAGCCAGCGGAACCCGTCCGGGTTGATCCAGACCGGGTTGTACATACGCGGGATCCATACAGAGAGTTTCTGCGGAACGTTCAGACCGCGTTTTTTCCATTTTTCCTGCCACTCGACGTCCGTGAGGAGGTGCGGCAGAAGATAGGACATCTCGTATGTCGAGAGCGGCCACTCCGGCGGCCATGCCAGTTCGTTCCAGACGTCGACCTGCGGGATATCGGCACCGCCGCGTCCCTGACCGACCGTCGCGGAACCGCCCTTGCCGGCAACGGAGATCACGTGCCAGTGGTGGAAGAACGTACCGCCGACGGTACCGATCGCACCGCGCAGTGCAATCGCAAGGTAACCGGTACGGCCGGACATCCAGCCGCCGCGGTTCCCCGAAGCAGCCGCACGCCAGAAGTAAGAAGCGATCGCATCGCCGGCCCAGATGAACATCTCGTACAGTTTTTCGAGTTTGTACGCCGGGACATGCGTCTCTTTGACCGCATACTCGAGCGTGTACGGTGCGTAGAGTTCTTTCAGGACTTCCAGGAAGCTTTCGAAGCTCTTGTCTTCGGGCATCTTGGAGATATAGCCTTTGTCGACCATGAACTGCAGGTATTTGCGGTTCTTCATCAGGACTTCCCAGTTGAACCACTTCTTGACGAACGCTTTATCCACCTGCTCTTCTTGCAGGATACGGTTGGCCAGGTAGAGGTAAATCACCGGCTCGGTCCCCGGCCATGCCGCGATCCAGAGGTCCGCCATACCGGCAGAGTTGGACATACGCGGGTCCATGACGACCAGGCGTGCGCCTTTTTTACGTGCGTCGGCGATGAAACCGGCCGACTGCTGGAAGTAGTGGCCCGCGTCCGCCGCGTGCGACGAGTTCAGGAAGACGAGTTTCGCGTTCGCCCAGTCCGGACTCGTACGGTCGTCGTTCGCCCACTGGATCGTCGGCGTACGCCCGCCCGAAGAACAGATGTTCGTGTGGGAGTTGAACGCGTCTTGCTTGAAGGTACGCCAGACGTTGCCCGTAAAGCCGTTTTCGTTCGGACGTCCGACATGGAACATCAGCGTTTTGCGCGAAAGCTCGTCGCCCTGCTTGAGCGTATCGTTCATCTTCTTGCCGATGGTGCTCATCGCCTCGTCCCAGGTCGTACGGATCCATTTCCCTTCGCCGCGCTTGGAGCCTGGGGCACGCTTGATCGGGAACGCCAGACGGTCCGGATCGTACATCTGCGACTGTGTGGCATAGCCTTTGGCACAGTTGCGGCCGCGGGAACCCGGGTGCAGCGGGTTCCCCATGTATTTCTTGACGGTGAAGCTCTTCTTGTCGATCCACGCCGTCAGACCGCACGAAGCCTCACAGTTCGAACACGCCGTCGGGACGATCGCGAAATCGTTGACGTAGATCCCGTCCGGGTTTTCTGCGCTCTGGACGCCTTTGCGCGAAAGTCCGCCGCGTTTCCAGTCGTCGCCGTCGAGCTCTTTGAAGTCTTCCCACTGCTCGAGCGGCGGGTAGAACGAGAGCGAATCCGGTGTGTCCGTAAATTTGCTGTCACTGACAGAGTCGGCGATGGCGTCCGTCGTAAAGACGCCTTTCGCGACGGCTGCGCCGGCAACGGTGAATGCCGCGCCTTTTAAAAATGTTCTTCTGCTTTCTTTATACATTCTTCAATTCCTTTTTAGCTCATTGGCAAGAGTTGTGGAATGACAAGCCAGACGTGCTTGACGATCCAGAGTCCGACGATCGCGGAAAGCGCAGCGACTTTCAGCAGGCCCGCAGAACGGTTGGTGACGCTCAGGATCACCAGGACGAACGGGATAATGAACGCCAGCGCCTGGCCGACCCAGAACATCGTCGTATATTCGCCGTGGCCTTTGACATACTCAAGCACCGCTGCAACTTCTTCCGCTTTGATCGGACCGAAGACCAGCTCGGACATGTAGAGGATAAAGGCCGCCAGCGCGGAAAGGCCGAGCACGACCGCGAGATCGCGCTTCGCTTCGTACGGCAGGTTGCCGCCCATCAGCAGCACCGTCGCCGAACCCGTCAGCGTCGCCGCCAGGACCATCTGGGCCGCTTCCGTCGGCATCTGCCACAGTTCGCGTGCCGTCGCTTCGGCCATAATACCCGCCGTATAGAGTGTAACCGGGATCGCCAGGATCACGGCCCAGACGAGCAGCTTGTCAAACAGCGCATTGTCTTTTTTGATGAACGTCGCGAACGCCATGCCGAACAGCACCAGCACGAGGACCGTTACGATCCAGGCACCGACGGTAATCGCCGACGTCCAGTGCGGGTGGAAGAAGATGTGCCAGAACCGGAACATCTGGTGCAGGTCGATGACCGTGAACAGCAAAAAGATATGGATGAATACCAGCGAGACGATCGTCACGGGGAAGCGCAGGTTGCCCGACGCTTCCGGATACCGCTTCAGCAGATAAAAGAGCATGAAAATCACACCGGTACCGATGCTTTTCGCCCACATATTCATCGTAATGATCCAACCCCAGACGATTCCCGGGAGCCCAACGTCGAGTGTGACGACTGCATTGGTCGCCGCTACAGTTTCATGTACCATCAGTGGTGTCCTCCTACCGGCATTTTCGTCGTCAGCTTGTTAAACAGCTGATGACCTTCTACCCTGAACGATGCCAGAGGATTGAGATTGACGTTGCCGCCGCCGACATAGTAGTGATGCGGATCCGTCCCTTTTTCCGGTTTGCGGACCTGTACATCTCCCTGATGGTTCTGGATGTACTTGCTGATGTTGGACGTCGGGTCGTCCAGGTCGCCGAAGATGTTCGCTTCGACCGGACAGGCGACAACACATGCCGGCATCAGGCTGGAGGCGATCCGGTGTGCACAATACGTACATTTGTCCGCCGTCTGCGTTTCCGGATCGATGTAGATCGCGCCGTACGGGCACGCCATGACACAACCGGCACAGCCGATGCAGCGCTCTTTGTCGATGTTGACGATCCCGTTATCGATGTAGTGCAGCGCACTGACCGGACAGATGCGTTCGCACGGCGCGTTGTGACAGTGGTTACAGCGCAGCGGCGTAAACGTCCGTTTTGTCTCCGGGAACGTCCCTACGTCCACGTATTTAACACGAAGACGCCATGTAGAAAGTGGAACATGGTTTTCCACTTTACAGGCGATCTCACAACCCTTACATCCCATACACAGATGCAGATCAACCAGGAAGCCTAATTGCATGTGTTCTCCTTACACCAGTTTTCAGCGACACAGACACTCTGTTACTTTTCGTCAAACCCGAAAATATAAAAGCATCTGATACGATTATCATGCCTTATAATATTTAAAACCCTCGCAAATAAGGGGCTTATAAGGCATTTACGCTATCTGGATGCTATCGGATTTAAGATTAACTCAAACTAAATTTAAAGGCGGAGACTGACAAATATGTCACAGAATGTATCAAAAAGGTAAGATTGGTAAAATTATTTTTAATAATACAAAAAAAGATTGAAGAAGATATTCAGAATAAATGAATATCTTCTTAGATAAGCAGAATTTATTTTACTCGGCTGAATCCATACGGACCCGGACGGACTGTTCGTGCGCCGTCAGGCTCTCCGTATGCGCGATCAGGGCGCACGCCTCGCCGATCTCGTTGATGGCCGTTTTCGAGAAGGCGATGATCGAGGATTTCTTCATGAAGTTCTCGACGTTCAGCGGCGAATAGAACTTGGCCGTCCCGCCGGTCGGGAGCGTATGGTTCGGTCCGGCGACGTAATCCCCGATGGCTTCGGGCGTGTAATGGCCCAGGAAGATCGCCCCGGCATGCTTAATGGCGCTGAGCAGTTCAAAGGGGTTGTCGGTGGCCACTTCCAGGTGTTCGGGTGCCACTTCGTTCATCAGCGCGACGGCTTCCTCCATATCCTGAGTGACGATGATCGCCCCCCGTTCGACGACGGACTTTCGCGCGATCTGTTCGCGCGGAAGCTTTTGCAGCCACGCCTCGATCTCGAGATTGACCTGTTCCGCCAGCGCCGCAGACGGGGTGATCAGAATGGAACTGGCCATCTCATCGTGCTCCGCCTGCGAAAGCAGGTCGATCGCAATGTGGTGGGCGTTCGCACTCTCGTCCGCCAGGATTCCGATCTCGCTGGGACCCGCGATCATGTCGATGTTGACGTCGCCGAAGACCAGTTTCTTCGCCGTGGCGACGAAGATGTTTCCCGGCCCCGTGATGACATCGACCTTGGGGATCGTCTCCGTCCCGTAGGCCATGGCCGCGATCGCGGAAGCGCCGCCGACCTTGTACACCTCCGTCACGCCGCACAGATGGCACGCCGCAAGCAGCAGCGCATTGGGCTCGTTTTCCGGCGTCGGCGTACAGACGACGATCTCTTCGACCCCGGCCACCTGCGCGGGAATCACGTTCATCAGCAGCGAACTGGGATACGCAGCCTTGCCGCCGGGAATGTACAGCCCCGCCCGGTCGACCGGCGTCACCTTCTGTCCGAGGATCGTGCCGTTGGGTTCGGTATCGAACCACGATTTGGGAAGCTGCTTCTCGTGGTAGGCCTTGATGCGGTCATAGGCGAGGTGCAGGGCGGATTTGAGCTCCGGATCGAGCTTGGCATACGCTTCGGCCATATCGGCCGCATCGATTTTAAGGTCGCCGTCTTCTTCCGGCGTCCACTGGTCGAATTTCGCGATGTGGCGCTTGAGCGCCGTATTCTTTTCCGTTCGGATCTCGTTGATGATGCCGCCGACGATGGAAGTGACGTGTTCAATATCCATCTTTCCGCGCTCGAGCAGCGCGGTAAAGATCTCGTCAAAATCGGTAGCGGACGTGGCGGTAAATACCATAGGCAGTCTCTTTCCGGTACACCTCCAAACCCGGCCGGTCCCAGCGTGCTTGGCGATGCCCTCAGTGTTCTTTGGCGCAATTATAGCCTGTTTGTACAGAGAATCTAATCATCCGCACCCGCGCCGATGGGAAGAAGGACGCGCACTGCGCTTGCATCCGGCAAAGCGCCTGCCCCCTCCGCCCACGCGAACCCCGCATTTCGGACGCTACGCCCTGAGGCGTCGGAAGGCTTTATACGCGCGGCTGTCGAGCAGGAATTTATAGCGGTCCGTGATCAGACGCTTGACGACGAACCCGAACAGGCCCGAGAACTTGATCCGGTCAAACAGGACGACGGCGGCACTGTAGCGGCCGAGGGTCACCAT
>JARROU010000028.1:0-9424 GCA_037383585.1 Campylobacterales bacterium
AGGGGCGAATAAACGTCCGCTGAAATCCCTTTCCGAAGTCATCAAGGGCAAACAGGGCCGTTTCCGTCAGAACCTGCTCGGTAAACGTGTCGACTTCTCCGGCCGTTCCGTTATCGTCGTCGGTCCGAGCCTGAAAATGGACGAGTGCGGTCTGCCGAAGAAGATGGCGCTTGAGCTGTTCAAGCCGCACCTGATCGCGAAACTCGAGGACAAAGGCTACGCCACAACGGTTAAGGCGGCCAAGAAGATGATCGAAGACCAGACCAATGAGGTCTGGGAGTGTCTCAGCGAAATCGTTGAAGGTTACCCGGTCATGCTCAACCGTGCACCGACGCTGCACAAACTGTCGATTCAGGCGTTCCACCCGAAACTGATCGACGGCAAAGCGATCCAGCTGCACCCGCTCGTCTGTGCGGCCTTCAATGCCGACTTCGACGGCGACCAGATGGCGGTCCATGTACCGCTTTCCGCCGAAGCGATCGCCGAAGCGAAGATTCTGATGCTGTCATCCATGAACGTTCTGCTTCCGGCCTCCGGTAAAGCGATCGCGACGCCGTCGCAGGATATGGTCCTTGGTATTTACTATATCACCCTGGAGAAAAACGGGGTACCGGGTTCGAACAAGCTGTTCGCGAACGTCGACGAGATCCGCATCGCGCTGGAGCAGGGCGCGCTTGACCTGCACGCACGTATCCGTACCCGTATCGACGGACGCATGATCACGACGACGGCGGGCCGTCTCCTGCTCAACGAGATCATTCCGGATTTTGTCCCGGTCGATCTGTGGAACCGTGTCATGAAGAAAAAGGCGATCAACGCCCTCGTCGACTATGTACAGAAACACGGCGGCATTGCCGTGACGGCGAGCTTCCTCGACAACCTGAAAAACCTCGGGTTCAAACATGCGACGGAAGCGGGGGTCTCGATCTCGGTCGATGACGTCATCGTTCCCGATGAAAAACCGGAACTGATTACGGCTTCGAAGACGAAAGTCAAAGAGATCCAGAAACAGTACGAAGCGGGTCTTCTGACCGAGCAGGAACGTTACAACAAGATCATCGACGTCTGGACGGATGTCAACAATACGCTGGCCGGCGACATGATGCATATGATCGAGAACGACAAAGCGGGCTTCAACTCCATCTACATGATGGCCGACTCCGGTGCACGGGGTTCTGCCGCGCAGATCCGTCAGCTGGCCGGTATGCGTGGTCTGATGGCGAAACCGGACGGTTCGATCATCGAAACGCCGATTATCTCGAACTTTAAAGAGGGGCTGAACGTCCTCGAGTACTTCATTTCGACGCACGGTGCGCGTAAAGGTCTTGCGGATACCGCGCTCAAGACGGCGAATGCGGGTTACCTGACGCGTAAACTTGTCGATGTTGCGCAGAACGTGAAGATTGTCGAGGAAGACTGCGGATCGCATGAAGGGATCGAGATCACCGATATCTCCATCGGTAACGAAATGATCGAACCGCTTGAAGACCGTATCTACGGCCGTGTCCTGGCCGAAGACGCGATCGACCCGATCACGAACGAGATCCTCTATCCGGAAGGTGAACTGATCGACGAGATCAAAGCACAGAAGATCGTTGAAGCGGGCATCAAGTCCGTTCACATCCGTACGCCGGCGACCTGTAAGTCCGAAGGCGGGGTCTGTGCGCTGTGTTACGGTAAAAACCTTGGAACCGGTGCGCTGGTACGCAAAGGCGAAGCCGTCGGTATCATTGCGGCACAGTCGATCGGTGAACCGGGGACGCAGCTGACGCTTCGTACCTTCCACGTCGGTGGTACGGCATCGAGCACGCGTGAAGAGCGTCAGGTTATCGCGGACAAAAAAGGTTTCATCCGCTATTACAACCTGAAAACGTACAAGAACCAGGAAGGCAAGAACATCGTTGCCAACCGTCGTAATGCCGGCGTGCTCCTGGTCGAGCCGAAGATCAAGGCCCCGTTCGACGGTGTTCTGGAAATCCAGAGCATCCATGACGAGGTGCTGATCAGCGTCATCGGCGAGGATGAAACGGTCCGCTATACGCTGCGTAAGACGGAAGTGGCCCGTCCGAACGAGCTTGCCGGTGTCAGCGGCAAGATCGAAGGGAAGTTCTATATGCCGTACGAATCCGGCACGAAAGTCAGCGCGCTCGAGTCGATCGTCGAGACGATCCGCGACGGCTGGAACGTTCCGAACCGCATTCCGTACGCATCCGAGCTGCTCGTTGACGACGGGGCGCCGGTGACACAGCGCGTCGATGCGGGCGCGAAAGGTACGGTCAAGTTCTTCCTCCTTAAAGGGGACTACCTTGAGCGCTACAAAACGATCAGCAAAGGCTACGAAGTTACAGAGAAGGGCCTCTTTGCCGTCGTCGTCGATGCGGACGACCGCGAAGCGAACCGCCACTACATCGCCCGCGGTTCGATCGTGGACATCGACGACAATGCCGCGGCGGAAGCCGATACGGTCATCGCGCATCCGGCGACGACCGAATCGGTTGTGATCGCCGAGTGGGACCCGTACTCGAACCCGATCATCTCCGAATCCGCCGGTACGGTCAAATTCGAAGATGTCATTCCGGGCGTCACGGCTTCGGAACAGTTCGACGAGCTGACCGGCAAGACCCGTCTGATGATCAACGAGTACGTCGCTCCGGAATACAAGCCAGCCATCGTGCTCTCCACGGAGAACGGCGAGATCATCCGCTATTCGGTCGAACCGAAAACGGCGATTTACGCTCAGGACGGTGCGGAGGTGAAAGTCGCCGACATCCTGGCGAAAACACCGAAAGCACTCCAGAAGTCCCGCGATATTACCGGGGGTCTTCCGCGCGTTTCCGAGCTCTTCGAGGCTCGTAAGCCGAAAGACGTCGCCCTGATCGCGGAAGTCGACGGTATCGTCAGCTTCGGGAAGCCGCTGCGCGGCAAAGAGCGCATCATCATTACCAGTGAAAACGGGATCATCAAAGAGTACTTTGTTGACAAGAACCAGAACGCACTGGTGCATCCGGGCGAATTCGTCCATGCGGGCGAGCGCCTTTCCGACGGGATGGTTTCGAGCCACGAGATCCTGCGTATCCTCGGCGTCAAGGCACTGTACAACTACCTGGTCAGCGAAGTCCAGCAGGTCTACCGCCGCCAGGGCGTTAACATCGCCGACAAGCACATCGAGGTCATCTTTACGCAGATGATCCGCCAGGTCAAGATCGTCAAATCCGGCGATACGAAATTCATCCAGGGCGACCTGGTGTCGAAAACCCGTTTCAAAGAAGAGAACGAGAAAATTCTCCGCCTCGGCGGTGAGCCGGCGATTGCCGAGCCGTTCCTGGTCGGGATCACCCGTGCTTCCGTCAGTGCGGACTCGATTATCTCCGCGGCGTCGTTCCAGGATACGACCAAGGTCCTGACCGAAGCGGCCGTTTCCGCGAAGATCGACGACCTGACCGATATGAAAGAAAATGTCATTATCGGCCGTACGATCCCGGCGGGTACGGGGATGTACAAAGAATTCACAGCGGAATTCGACGAAGAGTAATTCCTGCGACAAAGGGGCTTCCCTTTGCCGCATTTTCCCTCCCCTCAGCGAGAAATCGTCTAGCTTCTTAAAATCAGCTAAAATTAAACCTAACTTTAGTATTATTTCGCGTTCAATACTCTCTGATGAGATGTACTACTGGAACGCTATTTCGCATCGCAATGTTTTGAAGCAATGGAAGAAGCACCAAGGGTGCGAGAGCCTGCTGCTGAAGCAAACAAAGCGTTAGCGTAGGAAACCGGACTTGTTCGGGATCCGTATTTTTAAACTATGAAAGGATCTATATGCCTACAATCAACCAGTTGATTCGTAAAGAGCGCAAAGCCGTGACCAAGAAATCAAAGTCGCCTGCGCTGGTAAACTGCCCGCAACGCCGTGGCGTCTGTACGCGTGTTTACACTACGACACCTAAAAAACCGAACTCGGCGCTTCGTAAAGTCGCCAAAGTCCGCCTGACTTCAGGATTTGAAGTGATCTCTTACATCGGTGGTGAAGGCCACAACCTGCAAGAGCACTCCATTGTTCTCGTTCGCGGCGGTCGTGTAAAAGACCTTCCGGGTGTTAAGTATCACATCGTTCGCGGTGCGCTCGATACGGCCGGTGTTGCCAACCGTACGGTTGCACGTTCTAAATACGGTACTAAAAAGCCTAAGAAATAAGAACGTCCAGACGTTAGTCAAGCATTGAGTATCGGGCAGTGGCCTGAGAAGATGTAAATACAAAGAGCAATCTTTGAGTAAATTTTGAAAAAAATTGAAGCAATAAAGGAAGAACAATGCGTAGAAGAAGAGCGCCGGTCCGTGAGATCATGCCTGATCCGGTTCACGGAAGCAAAGTTGTAACCAAGTTCATCAACAAAGTCATGCTGGACGGTAAGAAAAGCACTGCAGAGAAGATCATGTACAGTGCACTGGACATCATCAGTGCCCGCGGCGAAAAAACGGGTATCGAAGTGTTCAACGAAGCGATCGACAACATCAAGCCGGTCCTGGAAGTTAAAAGCCGTCGTGTGGGTGGGGCAACCTATCAAGTTCCAGTAGAAGTACGCCCTGTCCGCCAGCTTTCACTGGCGATCCGCTGGCTCGTCGATGCCGCACGTAAACGCAATGAGCGTACGATGGCAGAGCGCCTGGCGAATGAACTGATGGATGCAGCGTCTGACAAAGGCTCTGCGTTCAAGAAAAAAGAAGATACCTACAAAATGGCAGAAGCGAACAAAGCGTTCGCTCACTACCGCTGGTAATCATCATGCAATCCTACCGTGCTACGATCGCAATTTGCGTTGGGGCACGGTTCCCTCTAACTACTAAAATCAAGGCTAATTACAATGGCAAGATCTCATAAACTCGAAGATGTAAGAAACATTGGTATCGCCGCGCACATCGATGCGGGTAAGACGACGACGACCGAACGTATCCTCTTCTATACCGGTGTTGAGCACAAGATCGGTGAAGTTCACGACGGTGCTGCGACGATGGACTGGATGGAGCAGGAGCAGGAGCGCGGTATTACGATTACGTCTGCTGCGACAACATGTACGTGGGCCGATAAACAGATTAACATTATCGACACTCCGGGCCACGTCGACTTTACGATTGAAGTTGAGCGCTCCATGCGTGTTCTCGACGGCGCCGTTTCCGTATTCTGTGCGGTCGGTGGTGTTCAGCCGCAGTCAGAGACCGTATGGCGTCAGCGTAACCGCTACGGTGTACCGTCCATCGTTTTCGTCAACAAGATGGACCGTACCGGTGCAGACTTCTACGAAGTCGAAAACCAGATCCGTGACCGCCTCAAGGGTAATCCGGTTCCCATTCAGCTGCCGATCGGTGCTGAAGACCAGTTCGAAGGCATCGTTGACCTCGTTCAGATGAAAGAGATCGTCTGGGACGCGGAAGCGGCGATGGGTTCTGCTTATCATGAGCAGGACATCCGTGCTGAACTCGCAGACAAAGCGGAAGAGTACCGCGAAAAGATGATCGAAGAGATCTCTTCTGTCGACGGTAACGAAGAGCTGATGGAGAAATTCCTCGAGGGTGAAGAGATCACCAACGACGAAATCAAAGCAGCGATCAAGCGCGCGACGATTGCAATGCACATCGTCCCGATGACCTGTGGTACGGCGTTCAAAAACAAGGGTGTCCAGACACTGCTTGACGCCGTGGTCGACTACATGCCGGCACCGACGGAAGTACCGCAGATCAAGGGTACGAAGATGGAAGACGAAGAGGCGGAAGTTACTGTCGAGTCGACGGACAACGGACCGTTCGCGGCACTGGCGTTCAAGATCATGACCGACCCGTTCGTCGGTCAGCTGACCTTCATCCGTGTCTACCGCGGTATCCTCGAAAGCGGCTCCTATGCGATCAACTCTACGAAAGACAAGAAAGAGCGCGTCGGCCGTATCATGAAGATGCACGCCATCAAGCGCGAAGAGGTCAAAGAGATCTACGCGGGTGAAATCGGTGCGGTTGTCGGTCTGAAATCAACGACGACCGGTGATACCCTCTGTTCCGATGCAGACAAAGTCGTTCTCGAGCGTATGGACTTCCCGGAACCGGTTATTTCCGTTGCGGTTGAGCCGAAAACGAAAGCGGACCAGGAAAAAATGGGCATCGCGCTGGGCAAACTGGCGGCGGAAGACCCGTCTTTCCGTGTTCACACGGACGAAGAGTCCGGCCAGACGATCATCTCCGGTATGGGTGAGCTTCACCTGGAGATCCTCGTTGACCGTATGTTCCGTGAGTTCAAGGTCGAAGCAGAAGTCGGTGCGCCTCAGGTTGCTTACCGTGAATCGATCAAGAACGAAGTCGAGCAGGAGTACAAATACGCCAAGCAGTCAGGCGGTCGCGGTCAGTTCGGCCACGTTTACCTGCGCATCAAGCCTGCAGATGCAGGTACAGGCTATACCTTCCACAACGAGATCAAAGGTGGTGTTATTCCGCGCGAATTCATCCCTGCGGTTGAAAAAGGGTGTGAGGAAGCGATGCAAAACGGTATTCTCGCCGGTTACCCGATTGAAGACGTCGACGTCACACTGTACGACGGTTCTTTCCACGACGTCGACTCCTCGGAGATGGCGTTTAAACTTGCGGCATCCATGGGCTTCAAAGAGGGTGCGAAAAAAGCGAACCCTGCGATCCTTGAGCCGATGATGAAAGTCGAAGTTGAGGTTCCCGAAGAGTATATGGGTGACGTGATCGGTGACCTTAACCGCCGTCGCGGCCAGGTCAACAACATGAGCGACCGTTCGGGCAACAAGATCGTTGACGCGTTCGTTCCGCTTTCTGAGATGTTCGGATACTCTACCGACCTGCGTTCTTCTACGCAGGGGCGTGCGACGTACTCTATGGAGTTCGACCACTACGAAGAAGTACCGCGCAACGTCGCAGAAGAAATCATCAAAAAACGCAACGGCTAAACCGCCGCTGCAGAGCAGGCCCTACGGGCTCTGTCTCAACCACGCTCTTTCCACCTTTAAATCTCCGAACAAAAAAACATCTTTCAATACGGCGCGTTTGACATAAAGATTCCGATCGGTTTCGATCTGCAACTCTCCTTTATGGCTCCGAAAAATCTCCTGATTGAGAAAGACTGAAAATGTGAAGCTTTCATTATTGCGAATGATTTTAACGCGTCCCTCCTCGGCCCCGGCGGCATAGAGAATGTGCCCGGTCTGCGGTGGAAGTTGTCTGAGTACTTTCCCTGCGTTGAAATAGAGCGTCAGTAGGTCATCCTGGGCACGATAGGGTTCAATAGATCTGGAGGTAAGCGTTTCGGGTTTTTTCGCGGACACGTGACGCATCTGTAGCGCATCGAAGCGCCGCTTGTTGACCATGTGCTCTACACGTTGCCGCAGGAGGATGCGATGGTGGCGCCGGTCGAAAACGTAATGCTTTTCTTTTCGGTAGCCGTCACGGGTCGTGATGACATCGTACCGTTCGGGGATCAACTGCCGATCGGGACCGATCCGCCCCGTACTGATGTGACGCTCGGTATGATGGTGTGCCAGTACGGCGGCAATGCCGTCCAGTCTGGCTTCTGCTTCGATACGATATCGGCCTTTACCGGTTTCACAACGCAGCGTCGTCGTTCCGATATGCCCTAAAAACCAGTAAGATATGTCATAGCTCGCTTCGAGCACCGCAGCCCGTACGACGATGGATGAGGCCAGGAGCAGGACAATCAGTCGCATAGCGGCCAGGCTTTGTCGGTTCCGAACCGCTGCTTTGTTTTACGAAGCGTCAAAACCATGCGACTCATCCTCTTCAAACGCGCTGCGCCGTTCTTTGAACGCCTTGTGTTGACGGTTTTGCCGCTGCATGACCTTGCGATATCTTAACCCGGTGTAGAGAAACCATGCGATAAAAAGGGGGTAGGCGGCGGGAGGCCATTTCAGAAACGAGATCGATGCGGCCCAGAGGCTCAACAGGAAATACGCACCGGTCAATTCCAGCATCCAGTACAGGGTCGGTATGGCGAATGAAGGTGTCTCTCTGCGGTGTTCTTTTTGATGGGGACGCGTGTTCATACCACTTCCTCGGACGGTCGTTAGCTGTAAAACTATTGTAGCATGAAAAAGAATGAGAGCCGAAAGCTACGGTTGCAACGGAAGCCAGTGTGCGGCATCCTCCTCGGCCGGACGCCCCTGCAGCTGGCGAAGCGGACCGTATTCGCGTTTGTATGCGAGGCTCTGGCATTGCTGGACGTAGTAGCCCAGATAGATCCACGGCAGTCCGCGTTCCTGGGCCATGATGATCTGGCGCAGCAGGGAGTATTTCCCGAGCGAACGGTTTGCGTATTCGGGATCGTAGTAAAAATAGATCGAAGAGATGCCGCTGGGGAGCATGTCGATCAGGTCGACGCCGATCAGTCTTTCGTTGTCGAAATAGAGCACTTCGTAGCCGAAATCATTATGCCCTTGGACGAAGGAGGTGTAGTAGTTGTGCGGTGTGACCGGCTGCTCTTCCCAGCCGCGGCGCTGATGCATATGGTGATGGTAGGCGATAAAGCCGGCGCAGATCGGACGGAAAAACATCGCGCCGAAGCGCCGCCATCCGCGGCGGATAAGATGGTCACAGTACGCGGAAGAACATTCCGAGATGACTTTGTAGTGGGTGGTCTGTTCGTATCCCGGAAGGTAGGCGCATTTCTCTTCGATCGCACACTCTTTGAGGAGCCGGTCGGTTTCCTGCGTTTTCATTTTTTCTGTTCGATCCGCCTCACCGAGGTTGTCTGTTCGAGGGTTTCAATGAGGCGGTTCTCCTGTTCGGGAGAGAGCTTGCCCGATCCGATCGAATCGAGCAGCTTCTCGGCCATTTTCATCTTCATCTCCTGCTCCTGGGCCTGCAGTTTGAACATCAGATCGTCTTCATGTTTTTTGAGGCGTTCTTTGCGGTTCTTGCCGGTGTAGTAGAACAGGAAAAAGAATAGCAGCGCAAGGCCGGCGCCGAACAACAGCAGAAGGTAGGTGGAGTACTCATGCTCTTTTTCAATGGCGGTTTTTTTGGTCTCGACCTCTTCGATGGCGACCGCTTTGTTGATGTCGGCCTTGGTGACGTCGGTCTCGGAGATCAGTTTCTGGACCTCGATGTCGCGCTCTTTATTGATGCGGGCGATCTCTTTCTGGGTTTCGGCCTGGATCTTGGCCGTTTCGATCTTTTCGGAGCGCTCCTGTGTCTGCGCCGCATACGGCCCTTTCGGGTTCTGTCCCATCAGGTAGGGCTGCTGGCGGTTGCCTTCGCCGCACCCGGTTAAAAGAAGTAGCGCCAACAATCCGAAAAGTACGCGTATCATCTCAGCTCCTGCTTTGTGCGATCAGCACCCCTTCGAGCATCTTGTCGATGTCGCCGTCGAGGATGGCGCTGACATTGGAGTAGGCTTCGTTTGAGCGGG
>JARROU010000029.1:0-8527 GCA_037383585.1 Campylobacterales bacterium
CATTTTCCCATTCAACCAGGCGTTTTTCTCGCGCGTTTTCCGACAGGCGGCTGTCGGTGCAGGTCTCAATCAGCCAGGACTGAAAGGCGTCGTTGCGCTGCGTACGCTCCCCGGACGGCGAAAAAAATGCCTCCATGTGTAAGCGCGGGGGCGGGCATCTCCCAGTGTGCACTGATTACGATAAAGGCGGAGGGCTTTTGGATTACCGTGCCGCGTGCTGCAAGGAAGTAACCATCTCTTGGTGCGCCGCATCGCTCAACAGCGGCATAGGACCTCCGCCGTGGGAGAGGTAGATTGTGCTGATATGTTTCTCTTGATTCTCGCGCATGCGCCGATCCTTTGAACCGGTCGGTATATAACCCATTATATACCTATTGAGAAAACCCATTACGTAAACGGGGCGAAAGGCGATAGAACGGCTTTAGCATTTCCATGGACCGATGCTGATATGATGTGCAATATGCAGAAGGAGGGAGACGGCATGGGGGTTTTAAAGGTGTTCGGCATCACCGCCGCGTTTGTCTTCATCGTCTTTGTCATGATAATAGCGATGCTTGGTTTTGGTGTTTTTTCTCTCGTCACCTCCATCGGATCTTATGTCGTAGAAGAGGCCAACACCCCCGTAAAGCAGCAGCTGGTCATGCAACAGGGCCGGCCGACGGTTGTCGTGCCGCTCAGGGAACAGCGGGGGATCAAATACGACCATCTCGATGTCTGTACGCCGCATCAGAAGCCCGGAGAAGACGGTTTTGACCCGGACATCGACGGGAACGGCCTGCTTTCGACTTCGACATGTTCCAACAGGGGATGCACCGTGACATTCGATATCGATGAAGATGACAGGGTCCCCGAGTATGTCAGCATATCGGTGCGCTCCCCCGATGGTACGTGCCGTTCGACGACCTTCCCGACAAAAGAGCACCTGACGGTCCTGGAGTATAAGGCGACCGTAGAGTTTACCGGTGCACTGCTGGATGCGCTGGCGCTGAAATCGACGGAATACAAGGTCGGAAGTGCCCAGAGCAACGGCCATACCGTCTGGCAGTTCATGGGGACAAAAAAAGCGTCGTTTTCCTACCCAAAAAAAGTCTCCGGAGACCGTCTGCTGATCGACGGCAAGCCGGTGGCAGACATCCGCTTCGAGTAACGCGTCCACCCCCGGATGCGCTGCAACTTAACAGCCGGTACTACCACGCTCCTCTCAGTCGCCGTTTAACGGTGCAGTAGCATAATGAACAAAGAGCTCTATGCCTAAATTTAATCATGAGTGGAGGTTTGGAACGTACTTGAACATCGAAGCCCCAGAAAGGAGGCAGCGTGAAACGCATTGTCAACCAGTTCCGTGACAACAGACATACCATCGAGATGTTTCTGCGTAATCGTGTGCAGGCCGATCGGTACAACTTCAATGATGAGAAAGGGATACACGCTGCTTTCGAACATCTTCCCTTTTTGGAGATGTTCTATATCATCGGGTCCGATCTGAAACAGATCAGTCCGAACTATTTCCGAAAGGGAAAAGACGAATCGCTCATCGGACGCGACAAGAGCCACTACTTTACGAACATCAACCTTGAAAAGTTTACCAGCTACGTTACGAATCCGTACATCCACCATATAACGGGGGAGTCGAGCATCACGATGGTTATGCCGTACCGAAACGATACCTACATCGTCTTTGACTTCAATCTGCTCAAATTGCTTGAAACGCTCCGGCTGATCCAGCATAACAGCCGTTTTGAGCGCTTCAACCTCTTCGTTTATGCCCTTGGCGGCTTCCTGCTTGCCCTGGTTGCACTGTTCCTGATCGTCTACGGCGCCTATACGTTTGCCGTGGTGTTCTTCCATCCGCCCGACGAGGTGCTGCACGATATCTTCAAAGCGATCATCGCCATTACCCTCGGCCTTGCCATTTTCGATCTCTCCAAAACCATTCTGGAAAACGAAGTGATGTATAAAAACGCCGGAAAGCAGAACGAAGGACAGTATACCGTCCTGGGCAAGTTCCTGGTCTCCATTATCATCGCCCTTTCCATCGAGTCGCTGATGGTCGTCTTCAAGATTACCCTTGGGGATTACACCGGGCTCGGTTACGGGTTTTTGCTGATCCTGGGGGTCACGCTAATGATCGTCGGGCTTGGGTGGTTCGACCACCTGACGAAAAAGAGGACGGCGGAGGAGGAGTAAGGAAAAGTCTCTTATGCCTGCCGTTTGCGGTAGAACTCCGCCTTGAACTCCGCGTATCGGTCCTGCAGGATCGCCGCACGGGCCTGCTTCATAAGGGTCAGGTAATAGTGCACGTTATGGATGGAGGCGAGCCGGAAATAGGTCAGTTCCTTGGCACGGTAGAGATGGTTGAGGTAGGCGCGGCTGTAGCGCTGGCAGGTGTGACAGGTGCATTCGGGATCGATCGGCGCTTCGTCGAGCTTGTACCTGGCCGCTTTGATGTTGATCTTGCCGAAGCTGGTGAAGAGCGTCGCGTTGCGGGCGTTGCGCGTCGGCATGACACAGTCGAACATGTCGACGCCGCGGTCGATGTTTTCGATGAGGTCCTCGGGCGTGCCGACGCCCATGAGGTAGCGCGGTTTGTCTGTCGGCATATACTGCACCGTATGCGCGACGGTGTCGTACATTTCCTGGTTCGCTTCGCCGACGGAGAGTCCGCCGATGGCGAAGCCGTCGAAGTCCAGCGCACAGAGCTCCTTCGCGGATTTCGTGCGGAAGGCCTTGTCGGTGCCGCCTTGGATGATGGCGAAGATGTTCTGGTGAACGCCGGTCCCCTGCTGCTGCTTTGCGCGGTGGTACTCGATGGACTGTTTGGCCCACTGCGTCGTGCGGTCGATGGAGAGCGCGATGCGTTCCTGCGTGGCAGGCAGGGCAACAAGGTCGTCGAGGATCATCATGATGTCGGAGTTCAGGTTGTACTGGATGTCGAGCACCTTTTCAGGGGTGAAATAGTGCTTGGAACCGTCGATGTGGCTTCGGAACTCGATGCCGTTCGCATCGGCCTTGGAGATGTCGCTGAGGCTGAAGGCCTGGAAGCCGCCGCTGTCGGTCAGGAAGCTGTGCGGATAGGTCGTGAACTTGTGAAGCCCGCCGAGTTCGGCGACGGTCTTGTCGTCGGGACGCAGGTACATGTGATAGGTGTTGGCCAGGATGATCTTGGCACCGAGGAGTTCGTCCATGTCGTGCATGTCGAGGGCTTTGACGCTTCCGACGGTGCCGACGGGCATGAACACGGGGGTCTGGATAGTGGAGTGGGCCGTTTCGATGGTGCAGGCCCGCGCGTTTCCGCTGGTCGCTTCGAGGGTGAATGTCATGGTGCTCTCTGTGGGTCAAATAATAGTGAAAGTGTAACGAAACAGGGCTAAACGTGCAGTTATGCTACAATGGCTGCCTTAAACTGCACGAAGGCACATGTTTTTCTAATGAAAAAAATTTTGATCATCACGGACTGTACGATCGGCGAACACCTCATTGAACGCGCGATCGAGGCCTATTCCAAAGACAACCTCTATTACGTTATCCAGACAAAAGAGCGTGAGTATGAGAATGCAGGGCCCGACCGCTTCAAGTTTTTTACGTTTGATCCGACCAGCCGGTACAAGCTCACCAATGTTCTGAAAATGGATTTCCTGCAGGTGATGCTGGTGATGAAAAACCGCGCCGATGCGGTGCATACGCTCGACAATCTCCGTGCCGACAAACCTTCCGTGCGCGTCATCATGCTCGATCAGTGGGACCTGAAAATCGATGATGCCAACACGCTTACCATCGACGTCAACGACCAGCTTTCCGCCCGTCTGATCGATTACCTGCCCAACGTGCCGGTGATCGCGCAGAACGTCGGTCTGGGAGAAGGGGAAGTGATGGAAGTGCTGGTGCCCTTTGGCAGCGCCTACGTCTACCGGCACGTCGGCGCGATCGAACAGTCGCAGTGGCGCATCGCCGGCATCTACCGGGATCAGCGGCTGATCCTTCCGAACGAGCGGACGCTTATCCACCCCAATGACCTGTTGTTGCTGGTCGGGGAACCGGACGTCCTGATCTCCATCTATCGCTCCTTCAAACGTGAACTCGGTCACTTTCCGGCCCCGTTCGGATCGAATCTGTACCTCTTCATCGACATGGACGTTGACCGGGCAGAAGAGATCATCCCGATGATCCGAAAGGCGCTTTATGTGCGTGAGCGCCTGCGGCGCAAACTCTTCATCCGTATTGCCAATCCCGGCGATCTGGATGTCCTGCGAGAGATCAAGGCGATGCGCAATCACTACATCGATGTCGAGATCGACTATGTGCGCAAAGGAGAGACCTATCTGCTCAGCAACGACAAGCGTCATGTTCACGCCGGTCTCATTATCGTGTCCCGGAAACTCTTCGGGATCGATGCGGTGCGCAAAGTGCTTTACGAGCTCAAGGTGCCGGTACTCAAGATGGCACAGGGGCAGATCCACAACATCAAACGTGCCGTCATGCTGCTTTCGGAATCCGAGGACATCGAGAAAATCACGACGACGGCGTTTGATATGGCGTCGCAGATGGAATGGATGATCGAGCTGATCGAATATGCGCAGGAAGCGAATGAGTTCAAAGACCAGATCGAGCAGTACTACCAGAACCTTTCCGCAATTTTTTCGCAATCGGTCAACGTCCGAAAAAGCAGCGAAAATCCTCTGCGCATGCTGAAAAACGAAGAGCGTTTCCTGCAATGCCTTCCGTTTTCCGAAACCGTAATGCAGCGTCCGGTGCTCTCGTTTTTTTCCACAGACCTCCAAAGCCTTTCGTTCCATCTTGACCGCTACCACCAGCTTTTCATTCCCGTTCTGTAGGGCCTTCGGGCTTGAAAGAAGCTTTTCAGTACTTTTTAAGTATTATAAGTAACCAAATTCATTTTCATATTTTCGGATAACCAATGACCGTAGACATTGATCTCAAAAAAACAATTGACAACTCGTATAAAATTTACATTGATGCGCTTGAGACGCTGACGTTTGACAAAAAAGTGGCCGTCGTCACCAATCCGACCGTTTCGGGACTGCACCTGGAGTATCTGCTCGAGCGGCTAGAAGCCCCCGCGGTGGAGGTTGTGACGCTGCCCGACGGGGAGCAGTACAAAAACTGGGAGAGCATCGAGACCGTTCTGGACACGCTCTTCGAAGCGCGCTTCAACCGCAGTTCGATGCTGATCGCGTTCGGCGGCGGCGTGATCGGTGATATGACCGGGTTTGCGGCCAGCATTTTTCAGCGCGGCATCGATTTCATACAGATCCCGACGACGCTGCTCTCGCAGGTCGATGCGAGTGTCGGCGGCAAGACCGGCATCAACAACGCCTACGGCAAAAATCTGATCGGAGCGTTTCATCAGCCGCGCGCCGTCTACGCGGACCCGCATTTCCTGGGGACGCTTCCGGCACGCGAATTCGCCGCCGGCGTAGCGGAGATCGTCAAGATGGCGGTGACCTTCGATGCGGATTTCTTCGGCTGGCTGGAGACGGCGGACCTGCAAAACGAGGACGACCTGGCCGAGGCGGTGGCGCGATCGGTCCAGACGAAAGCCTCGGTCGTCGCCCAGGATGAAAAAGAGCGCGGATTGAGAGCGGCGCTCAATTACGGCCACACTTTCGGCCACGTGATAGAAAACGAGACGAACTACACGACCTACCTGCACGGCGAATCGGTCGCCATCGGCATGGTCATGGCCAACGAACTGGCCGTAAGACTCGGCTTGATGCATGCAGAGGAAGCGGAGCGCGTCAAACGCCTGCTGCAACGGTTCGACCTTCCCGTCAGCTACGGGATCAAGGACCCCGACGCCTTTTATGAGGCATTCTTCCTCGACAAGAAGAGCGGCGACAACAGCATTACGTTCATTCTTCCCAAGCATCTCGGTGGTGTGGACATTACGAGCTCGGTAGATCGGTCCGACGTTATGGCCGTACTGCGCAGCTATACAGGGGAAAGCCAATGATGCGGATTGCAGGAGCATTTTTCCTTGCAACAACGCTGCTGTTCGGCGCCGCCGAAACCAATCAGACCGCCGCAGCGTCGGTTCAACACGATCTCAGTGCAGCAACGGCCCGTGCCTATCACCAGGAAATCACCGGAGTGGAGCGGGAACTGCGTTCGATCGACAGTGTCTGGATCAAGGCATTGAACGCTTACGTTGCGCGGCAGACACTCCAGGGACGCCTCGCACAGATCGATCTGAATCTGCAGAACCCGGAAACGGTAAAAGACGCCAACGCCGTGAAACGCTATGAGGGCGAGAAACGCCGACTTCTGTCGGAAATGAAGCAGATCGACGGAACCCTGGTCGACGCGATTGAATACTATGTGCGTCCCAAAAGCGAGCAGCTTTCCATCCACACCGACATGTACAAGCGTTTCGAGTCGAGTGCGCAGGAACTGGAGCAGATCAAAAGCTTGCTGCAACAGAAACAGAAGCGTCAAAACGCGCTGCTGCGCGCCGGGAAAGATGTCCGGGGACTGCAGGAGAATCTGCAAGCGACCTCTTTTTCGCTTGACACCATTGCCAAAGTCCAGCAGCGCATCAACCACCTTTCCGATGCCCGTCTGACGCGCATCAACGAGCTGAATAAAAAGAGCGCCGAACTCAATGACGAACTGGACAGGAGCAATATCTGGCAAAAAAGCTATACGGCCTATCTGACCTATCTCGACGTGAAAAAAGATCTGGCGGCCCTGCAGGAAAAAATCGATGAGATCGATGCTTCTGAGGACGCAGTCGAACGCACGGAAGAGCGCGACGCCCTGCTGGCGAAACAGAAGATCCTGAGCGACCAGCTCTCACTGCTGCAAACCCACGGCGCCTCCCCCTTTGCCGACCTGTTGAAACCCGAGGAGATCGAGGCGCAGCCCGAGATCACCAATCCGCTCGATATCTTTTCGGGCTTTTCTTATAACAAGAAGGTGCGGCAGCAGCTCCAGGAGTATATCAAGCGCGGAGAAGAGCTGAAGAAATATCTGCAGCTTCTGCTGAAAAATCGTGACAACTATGTCCGACTCTCCGAGATCGACGCCAGCGAGGATTATGCGACAGAGATCGCAGAACTCGATACGCGGATCGAGAAATACCAGACGGCCTATTCGACGCTGCAGGATACGGCGAACGTCTACGGCAAGCGTATCGAGGAGATCGAGCTTAAGATCAACACGGCGATCGAAGAGCAGCTTTATAAGCTCGCGAACATCGGAGGAATCATCCTGTTCCTGCTCGTGTTCTTCTTTATCATGAAGCAGATCGCGAAGAAATACATCAGCGACAACGAGCGGTTTTACATGGCGAACAAGGTAATCACATTTGCCAACGTCACGCTGATTCTGCTGGTCCTGCTGTTCAACTACATCGAAAACGTCAGTTATGTCGTTACGGTCCTGGGGTTTGCCTCCGCCGGTATCGCCATTGCGATGAAGGACTGGTTCATGAGTATGCTCGGCTGGCTCGTCATCGTGTTCGGGGGTTCCATCCATGTGGGAGACCGCGTCAGGGTCGACAAGGACGGGAAACAGTATGTCGGGGATGTGCTGGATATCTCCATGCTCCGCATCACGATCCTCGAAGACATCACGCTGACGACCTATACCCACAACCGGCGTGCGGGACGGATCATCTTCATTCCGAACAACTATATCTTTACCGAGATGATCGCCAACTATACCCATGTGTCGCTCAAGACGGTCTGGGACGGGATCGACATCACGGTGACGTTTGATTCCAATCACAAGAAGGCCCAGCTGATCGCCAAGGAGATCACGCGAAAGTTCGCCAAAGGGTATACGGACATCACGCGCAACCAGCTCAACAAGCTTCGCAGCCGCTATAATCTGAAGAATACGAACGTCGAACCGCGGATCTATGCCTTTGCCGAGGAGAACGGCATACGCATCAGCGCCTGGTATCTGACCAATGCGTATGCGACGCTGACCCTGCGCAGCACGATCTCGATGGAGATCCTCGATGCCTACGGCAAAGAGGATGACATCACGATCGCCTATCCGACGCAGCGGCTGCGGCTTCAGAACGAGCCGCTGCCGCAGCCGGTGCCCGGAGCTCGGGATGACGGGGAGGTCGTATGAAGCCCAAAGTCTATTTCAAAACCTTCGGCTGCCGCACCAACGTCTTTGATTCCCAGGTGATGATGAGCCGGCTCGAGGATTTCGAGGTGACGCAGGATGAGGCTTCCGCCGACATCGTCGTCGTCAACTCGTGTACCGTCACCAACGGTGCCGACACCGGGGTGCGCGGCTATATCAATGCCCAGGAACGGCAGGGCCGTACCGTCCTGCTGACGGGATGCGGTGCGCATACCAAAGGCGAATCGCTTTTTGAGGCCGGAAAGGTTCAGGGCGTCTTCGGGCAGTCGGAAAAAGCGAAGATCAACGAACTGCTGCAGCGCACGGAGCGTTTTTACGAACTCGGGGACCTGGAGTTCATCGACAACAACGTCGTCGAACAGTTCGTCGGCAAAAGTCGTGCCTTCATCAAGATCCAGGAGGGGTGCAG
>JARROU010000030.1:0-8495 GCA_037383585.1 Campylobacterales bacterium
GGCAGTAACTGTCCGAACATTTCCATAAGCTGGTTCCTTCAATACGGGGCGGTCCCCTTGGTAAAATCCGTGCCATTATACTTAAGCAACTGTAAAAACGAAGTTAGTAGAACCGATAAGGAAAATTCGGGCATTGCGCACCTTTTCCACAGGCCTGCGGCTGCGTCCGGAACCGGAGCATGTCCCAGCCCTCCCGAACCATCCGAATGCCGTTTGCAATAAGGCATTCTGTTTATTTATAATTTATAAAGTTAAAACAATAAACTGACTAGAATGGAACCGCTTAGTCACATTTTTCAGTTTCATAAGCGTTCGCAAGGATTTAATATGGCAGAAATCAAATTCAATTTCGACGACACCATCCGAACGGTTCCCATAGACCCCAAGGACATGCCCGAACACCTCGGAACGGATGACCCGGTCGTGCTGAAAACATCCTGGAATTCCCTCAGCAGCGGTTCCCAGAACTTCAAAAGCCACCGGCTCGTCAGCGTGGGCGACAGCCGCCTGGAGTTTCAAAGAAGCGCACAGTCGCTGCTCTTCTCGCTCCTGTTCATGACGGCCGGCATCGTTCCCATCGGTTTGGTCTTTTCCGGCGCATCGAGTCCGCTTCCCATGGTTCTGGTCGGTCTGTTTTTCATCGGCGCCGGCCTCTTTTTACTGCTAAGCGGCAAAAAAAGGATCGTGATCGACAGAACCATGTCCGCCCTTTGGGAAGGGAAGGAAGAGCCTGCAAAAGTCATCAATCCGTCCGCCGTCGACGGCTACCGCTCTTTAAAAGATGTGCATGCGGTACAACTTCTCAAAAGTCACGTTCCCGGCGATTCGGACAGCAGCTCCTATTACAACCATGAAATCAACCTGATCTTCGCCGACGGGAAGCGCATCGCCCTTGTCGGCCACGGCAATGAGCAAACGATCACGAATCAGGCCTGGAAGCTCAGCGAGTTTCTGGCCATCCCCCTCTGGGACGGACGCTCCGATATTCTTGCCCCCTCACTGTTTTCGAACTTCTCTTTCGGCAAGCCGTTCGAATACATGATGAGCCTGTTCCACCTGTATTCCCGTTTGAAAACCATCGCCGCAGTGGTCATCATCGCCGTTGTCTTGTTTTTGATGTTTTTTTCACAATCGGCTGAGGCGGACAAGAAAGTCAACCTTCTTTCGGTCACCTGGCAGGAGCGCCAGCGTCTTGAGCCGCAATACACCGCCGAGCTTTTCGACCTGGTCAAACAACCGACGGTCAGCGTCGTTGCGTTCGACCGGATTCTGGAGAGCGGGCTGGACATCAACGCCAAAGATGCACTCGGACGCACCCCTCTTTATTATGCCGTCAAGCATAAACAGATCGATTACGTCAATAAACTTCTGCGAAAAGGCGCCGACATCCATGTCAGGGACAACAACGGCATAGGATTGATAGACCTCCTCGATAAAAAACGCGATGCACACCTGTACCAAATGCTCGTCTATGCCCAGCTGCAGGCGAGCGCAAAGCAACGGGGGAAAGAGGTGTACGGCGCCTCATTTCGCACCGCCCCGGACGGCACACTGACCGTGACAAGGGTTCAAGAGCGCTAACCCCTCGGCCGCTCGGCACGCCACCCACAACGGGCATTTGATCTCAATTGGCTATAATCCGACCCAAATAGCACTTTTTGGAGGATCACCATGCAGCGTGCCGCCGGCATCTTGCTTCATCCGACTTCCCTGCCCGGTCCGCACGGCATCGGCACCCTCGGCGCGCAGGCACGGGCGTGGATCGACCGCCTGAGCGCGGCCGGGGTGCGCTGGTGGCAGATCCTGCCCCTGGGGCCGACGGGCTTCGGGCACTCCCCCTACCAGTGCTACTCCGCCTTCGCCGGGAACCCGCTGCTGATCGACCCCGAAGGACTCGTCGGCGCCGGACTGCTCTCAAAAAGCGAGGTCCCCTCCTGCGGCTCCGATGCGGCGAAAGTCGATTACCCCGGCGTCATCTCCAACAGCGCCGCGATGCTGAACACCGCCTTCAAGCGCTTTGAGCCGACCCCCGCGTACGGGAGGTTCTGCTCGGAACATTCCGCCTGGCTGGAAGATTACGCGCTCTTCATGGCCCTGCTGGAACATTTCGAGTTCCTCGGATGGAACGAGTGGCCCGAAAAGATCCGCCGGCGCGAACCGGAGGCGCTTGAGCACTATGCCTCCGTATTAAAGGAGGAAACCGGCTACCACCGCTTCGTGCAGTTCTGCTTTTATTTGCAGTGGGAATCACTCAGGACCTATGCCGCCGGGAAGGGGGTACACATCCTCGGCGACCTGCCCATCTACGTCGCGATGAACAGCGCGGACGTCTGGGCGAACCCCCACCTTTTCCAGCTCGACGACGCCCTGCAGCCGACCCATGTCGCCGGCGTGCCGCCGGACTACTTCAGCGAAACGGGTCAGCGGTGGGGGAACCCTCTTTTTGACTGGGAAGCGCTCGAAAAAGAGGGCTTTTCCTGGTGGATCGCGCGCATGAGATCGTCGCAGGAACTTTACGACATGGTCCGCATCGACCACTTCCGCGGCTTCGAGTCCTACTGGTCGATTCCCGCCGAAGAGACGACGGCCGTCAAGGGGACCTGGGTCAAGGGACCGGGCCACAAGCTGTTTGATGCGTTTCAGGCCGCACTGGGGGAGGCGCTGCCGATCATCGCCGAGGATCTCGGCATCATCACCCCCGACGTCGAGGCGCTGCGCGACTATTACGGTCTGCCGGGGATGAAAGTACTGCAGTTCGCCTTTGCCGGCGACGCCTCCAACCCCTACCTTCCCCACAACCACATCCCCAACAGCGTCGTCTACACCGGCACCCACGACAACGACACGACCAACGGCTGGTTCTATGCCGAACCGCCCGAAGAAAAAGAGCGTGCGCACACGATGCGCTACCTGGGCTGCGCCTGGGACGCCTTCCACAACACCCTGAACCGCACCGCCCTGGCCAGCACCGCGCACCTCGCCGTGCTCCCGCTTCAGGACCTGCTGGGCCTCGGCAGCGACGCACGCATGAACACACCCGGCACGGCCCTGGGCAACTGGCAGTGGCGCGTCGTGCAGCCGCAGCTCGACGCAGCGCCGTGGGACGAACTCAAAGAAATGTGCGAACTCTACGGTAGAACAAAAGGTTGAATCATTAATGGAACTTAGCGCTCGACAAGACAATAAAGGCATGGAAGAATCCCAAGGGCGTACCCCACGGGCATTTCTTTCAGGGCATCAGCCTCTTGCACTTTCTTCTTTCCGGTTCGGTTTCTTCTTTGTGCAAGCAAAGAAGAAAGGGAACGATCAAACAGAAAACAAACAGTCTCTTCTTAAATCCATAGCAATCGCTCTGCTCATCGCAGCGGCGTTTTCCGCCTTTATCTACATCGACCATTTCGACCTTCCGCATATCGCGCTTCTCGAGACGCTTTTCGCCCTCGGCGCCTACTACGGCCTGCTTTCCGCGCCGCGGCGCACGGTCCTGCTGGCCGGGTTTTTCATCGGGCTGTTCTGGTTCTACTGGATCGGCTTCAGTTTCCGCTACTACGGCATGCCCTGGGCCGTGCCGCTGCTCTCGCTCTTTTTCGGCCTCGTCTACCTGCTCTATTTCGGCGTTCTGGCGCTCACGACACAGCCCCTCGTCCGTGCCGCGCTGCTTTTCGGCCTGAGCTTCGTCGCCCCGATGGGATTCAACTGGATGGTGCCCGAGCTGCCGCTGCTGCACAGCCTGCTGGGGTTCGAGAAATGGCAGTTCGCCCTCATTCTCTTCGCCCTCGCGCTCTTTGCCGCACTGAAACCACCCTGGCGCTTTGCCCCGCTTCTGCTGCTTTTGGGGACCTACGCCCCCGCCTATGCCCCGCCGCCGCTGCCGCCGCTGAAGATCAAGCTGGCCGAAACGGACGTGCCCCAGGCGCTGAAATGGGAACCGGAATACCGGGCACAGAGCGTCATGAACAACTTGGCCCTGATCGAAGACGCGATCAAAGAACAATACGACCTGGTCATCCTCCCCGAATCGGTCTTCCCGCTCTTTCTCAATAAAGAACCGGAGCTGATCGAAGCGCTCAAGACCCGTTCGGAAAAAATCGCCATCATCACCGGCGCGCTCCTCTACGAAGAGGGGAACAACTACAACGTCACCTATTTTTTCCACGGGGGGACCATGCAGATCGCCAAAAAAATGGTACTGGTGCCTTTCGGCGAATACATTCCGCTGCCCAAATGGATCGGCGGCTGGATCAACGAGATCGTTTTTGACGGTGCCTCCGACTACCTCGCGGCCGACAAGCCGACCGATTTTTTGATCGGCGGGACCCTCTTTCGAAACGCCGTCTGCTACGAAGCGACCGCCGAACCGCTGTTTACGGCGGATCCGCGCTACATGATCGCCATCAGCAACAACGCCTGGTTCACCCCTTCGATCGAACCGACCCTTCAGCGCCTGCTGATGACCTATTACGCCCGGCGCCACCATACGGTAATCTTCCACTGCGCCAACGCGGCGGGAACGGGAATCGTGCGGTGATCACCTCGGTGCTGCTGAACCGGGAACCGCAGCTGCTGCACGCGTTCACCGGCCGCCGCGGCGGCGTCAGCGGCGCCCCCTACACCTCCCTCAATCTCGCCTACCATGTCGGGGACGACCCGGCTGCGGTCGACGAAAACCATGTGCTGCTGGGGCGGAAGCTGGGCTACGCCCCCCGTCGCCTGGTCCATATGCGGCAGGTCCACTCCGACCGCGTGATCCGCTGCACGCCCGAGATGGATTTCGACGCCCGGCCCGAATGCGATGCGTTGATCACGAACATCGCGCATCAGCCGCTGATGGTCATGGTCGCCGACTGCACCCCCGTACTGCTGTACGATCCCGTGCACCGTGCCGTCGCGGCCGTCCACGCCGGACGGGCCGGGGCGCTCAAGAACATCGTCGCGAAAACGATCGGCGCAATGCACTCGGCCTACGGCTCCGATGCCGCGGACCTGCTGGCCGTGCTCGGTCCTTCCATCCACGTATGCTGCTATGAGATCGGCCCCGAGGTGGCCGAAACGGTTGAAGCCAGCGGCTTCTGCTATGCCCTTTCTTCCCGGGAAGGCCGCACCTATCTCGACGTCAACCGCATCCTGGAGACCCAGCTGAGAGCGGAAGGAGTCCCACCCTCGCATATCGATACGATCGGCCTCTGTACGTCCTGCCGGAACGACCGCTTCTTCTCCTACCGCGCGGACGGCGGCACGACGGGGCGACAAGCCGGGATCATTATGCTAAAATAGTGTCAAAAAAGGTTGCACGTGACCCTGTTTCAAATCCTCCTTCTCGCCGCAGCCGCCTTTTTCGCGTGGCAGATCTATAAATTCATCAATACGCTCAGTGACGGCGGAGGCAACCTCCCCTCCGAATCCGAAACGCCGGAGCCGAGCCCCCAGCAGACCTCCTATCCCGGCAGCCATGACACGGAGGCGCTGATCGACAAAGCCGATGCCGCGTACACCGACGGTAAAATCAGCGACGCGCGCATCTATCTCGAACGTGCCGAGAAACAGGAACCGGACAATCCGGAGATCCTCAACAAACTGGCGTTCATCCTGTTCAAAGAAGGCGACGACGACACGGCCCTGCAAAAATACAACCGTTCGCTCACCCTCGACCCGGAGGACGACCTGACCCACAACGCCGTCGCCGCTGTCCTGCGGAAGATGGGACGGCTCGACGAAGCCCAGGAACACTATAAAAGCGCCGTTGACATCGACGATGCCTTTGAGGAAACCTATTACAACTATGGGCAGCTTCTGATGGAAAAAGGCGACAACGAGGGGGCGCGAATGATGTTTGAAAAAGCGCTCGAGCTCCGGCCCGATTACCCCGAGGCAAAAACCGCCCTGGAGGCGCTGCGGTGAACCAGCAGCACCTCGCCGTCCTGATCGATGCCGACAATTCCCAGCCCTCCATTATCGAGGGACTGCTGGACGAAATCGCCCAATACGGCGTTTCCAGCGTCAAGCGGATCTACGGAGACTGGACTTCCACGCAGCTGCGGGGCTGGAAAGCCCACCTGCTCGAACACGGCATCCAGCCCATCCAGCAATTCGGCTACACCACCGGCAAGAACGCCACCGACAGCGCAATGATCATCGACGCGATGGACCTGCTCTACACCGGCAAATTCGAGGGGTTCTGCATCGTCTCCAGCGACAGCGATTTCACCCGGCTCGCCTCCCGCATCCGCGAGAGCGGCGTCAGCGTCTACGGCTTCGGCGAGCGAAAAACGCCCAAGCCCTTTGTCAGCGCCTGCGACAAATTCATCTACACCGAAAACCTGAGAAAAGACCGCATCGCAAAAGAGCAGATCGATGTCACCAAGGAGAAAAAGCTGATCGGCCTTCTGCACGACGCCGTCGACGACGCCGCCGACGACTCGGGGTGGACAAACCTGGGCATGGTCGGCCAGATCGTCGCCAACAAGCTGCCCGATTTCGACCCGCGCAGCTACGGGTTCAAAAAGCTCGGCGAGCTGATCCGGGCCACCGAGGCCTTCGAAATCAAAGACGAGGACCCGCTCACCAACACCCGCGGCCTCTTCATCCGCAACAAACGCAAAAGGAGATACCGCTGATGACCCTCAAAGCCGTCTATGATGCCCTTGACGCCCTCTCCCCCTTCGAATTCCAGGAGCAATGGGACAACTCCGGCCTGATCGCGGGCGACTGGACACAGGAGATCAAAACGGTCGTACTCAGCATCGACGTCGACGAAGAACTGCTCGACACCCTCGAAGCAGGTACCCTGCTGATCACCCACCACCCGCTTATCTTCGGCGGTCTCAAGACCCTCGACTACACCCGGTACCCGGCAAAACTGCTGCAGACGATGGTAAGAAAAAACATTGCCAATATCGCCATGCACACCAACTTCGACCAGACCCACCTCAACCGATGGGTGGCCGAAGAGGTGCTGGGGCAGGAGCAGATCACCCAGGACGGATTCGTCGCCTATTTCGACATCGACGCGGATTTCGACGCCTTTGCACAGGACGTAGGCGAACGGTTCGGCCTCGCACAGCTCAAAGCCGTCAAGTGCCACGAGCGCCTGCGCCGCATCGCCCTCGTAACGGGTTCCGGCGCGTCCCTGATGCGCGATCTGGATGCCGACTGCCTGCTCACCGGGGACATCAAGTATCACGACGCGATGGAAGCCAGGGCCCTCGGACGCTCGATGATCGATATCGGGCACTACGAGAGCGAGCGTTTTTTCCCGGAGGTCTTGGCCCCGCATTTGAAAAATTTCGGATTAACGGTTATAATTTCGACATCGAAAAACCCGTTCACATATTATTGATCATATAGCCCCCAAGGCAACGGGCAACAGCATTGCAATAAATGCTGTTTCAAATTTTCCCACGGACAAAGGAATTTTCTGTGAACCAGCACCTCAAACAACTGATCGACCTCTCCAAAATCGACAAAGAGATCGACGCATTCGACCCGCAGATCGAAGCCGCCAACCACAAATACGAGTCCGCGCTTGCCAAAAAAGAGACGTTAGAGAGCAGCATCGAAGCGCTTGAAAACGAGATCAAGGACGAACAGCTCAAGCACAAGAAAAACGAACTGCACCTCGCAGAACTCTCCCAGAAGCTCGAAGAGAACCGTAAAAAAAGCGCAGAGATCAAAACGGAAAAAGAGATGAAGTCGCTTCAGCTCGAAGAAGAGATCGCAAAAGAGCAGATCAGCTTCGCCAACGAAGAGATCGAGCGCCTCGACAAGATCATCGACAACAAGACCGAGCGCGTGAACGAGCTCAAAGCGCAGATGGATGAAATCGATGCGAACCTCGGAAGCGTCAAGGAAGAGGTTGACGCCAAGCTGGCCGAGATCGATGCGGAACGCCAGAAGGTCTTCGCCCGCAAGCAGGAGCTGGTCTCGAAAATGAACCAGAAAGGCCTCTCTTTCTACCAGAAGATCCGCCGCTGGGCGAAAAACACCACCGCGGTACCGGTACGCAACCAGGCGTGCATGGGATGCTTCATGGTCATCAGCGACAAAATCTACGCCGACGTCATCAAAGGCGAAGAGATCACGACCTGCCCGCACTGCGGACGCATCCTCTACCTCGAAGAGGAAGCCACTGCCGAAGCGTAAGCTTCGCACACTCCCGGCGGCCAGATTGTGAAGCCGTTTGCCCTCCTTTACTTTCTGCTCAGCGCCCTGCTCTATGCGGCGGCGCTGCCGCTGCTGTTTGCACTCAGTCTCAGATCCAAGTACCGCGAATCGGTTCCGGCACGCTTTTTTCTAAAAGCCAATCCGCCTTTTTCCCCTGGGGGCATCTGGTTCCATGCCTGCTCCGTCGGAGAAACCCGGGCGCTGGGGCCGCTGCTCAAGCATATGGACGCTTCGGATATCCGAATCAGCACGATCACGCAGACCGGACTGGCGGTGGCACGCGCCTACGGCGCCGAACACCGCTACCTCCCCTACGAGCTCTTCATGCCGTGGTG
>JARROU010000031.1:0-13977 GCA_037383585.1 Campylobacterales bacterium
CGCCTGAAGATGTTCGATTCCGCCGATCATTGCATGGGCATTGCCGAGATTGTGCGCTGTTTTGAACTGAAGAAGGCGATCTTTTGTACGAATGCGCCCCCACAGCGCCGCGGCCGCTTCGTATTTTCCGGCGCGGTAGAGCGCATGCGCACTGTCGTACAACGCCTCGGGGGCGTTATCCTTGTGTTTGGCGTAGCGGTAAAAGGCCCGGGCCGCCCGCGGGAAATCCCCTCTTTCATAATGCGTCTTCGCCTCCTGCAGCAGCTCATAATCGAAGGGTTCCGAGTGCAGCGGAGCCCCGCCACCAAAGAGCAGCAGGCCCAGCAGCACGACCGGCGGCACCGCCACGCGCTCGCGCTTGCTCATGGAAGCATTGGCGACGAGAATCAGAAACAGTGCAAAGCCCAGCGGCAGGATAAAGAGCTGTCCGTAGCGCTTGACCTCTTTGATCCCGTCGGCGCCCCCGGCCGCCCGGGTACGCAGCTCCGCCATCAGTGCCGACACGTCCGATGCACCGATGGCCGCGCTCAGATAGAGCCCTCCCGTCGACGCCGCCAGCGCCCGAAGGGACGGGTTAAGCGCCGTTTCGACCGGCTTGCCCTCCTGCATGACAGGACGTCCGTCCAGGATCAAAGGTCCGCCCTCCGGCGTGGCCGTCCCGAGAATGAACAGGCGGATTCCGTTCGCCTTCGCGTACGCCTCCGCCTCGGAAACGTCGCGCCGGTCCCCGCCGTCGGTAAGCAGCAGCAGATTTTTGCGCGGCGCCGAGTGCATCGCACTGTTCGCCGCCGCCAGCAGCGCCATGATATCGGTACCTTTTTCGGCGTAGGCATCCGGTTCGAACGCCTCGATCATCTGCCGAAGGGCCGCCTTGTCCCCGCTCGGAGGCGAAATGACGTAAACGTCCTTGCCGAAAGCCAACACGCCGATGCGCTCCGCCTGTGCGCGGTCGATCAGCTGCAGCAGCTTTGCCCTGGCCACGTCGAGGCGGCTGGGATAGAGGTCGTCCGTCTGCATCGATGCCGAGATATCGATCGCGACCGTCAACTCCGGGTCGGGGGCTTTGACCCTGACCGTCGCTTCCTCAATCGCGGGCTGCGCCATCGCGACAATGAGCAGGATGAAAGCCAGCAGGTAGATCATGTTGCGCTGGCGGAGACTCAGGCGCTTTTCATTGACCCGCAGCCGCTCATAGACGCGCGACTCGAACAGCGCAGCCGTCGGTTCCTTCTGGGTCAGGATGAAATAAAAAAGGATGAACACGGGCGGCAGCATCAGGTAAAGAAACTCGGGGTGCAGGAATGTCACGACATCCTCCGGTTACGCCAGTAGACGTAAAGCAGCAGCGTCAAAAAACCTGCGAAGAGCGGATAGATGTAATAATACGCCTTTACCGTCATCCGTGGAGGACGCTGCGGCGATTTTTCAAGCGCGTCGATCTGTGCATAGACCTCCGAGAGCGCCGCGGCGTCCTTCGCAGTGAAATAGTCCCCGCCGCTGCGCTGCGCCATCGTCTCCAATACGACCTCCTGCTCCGCCGGCGTTTCGCCGATGACGACGGCGTAAAGCCGTGCGCCCTCTTTTTTTGCAAGGGCCTCGGCCACCTCGGCACTGACGGGCGCACCGGGGGTATTGCGTCCGTCGGTGAGCAGCACGATGATTTTTTCGCGGCTGCTGCTGCGGTGCAGCAACGCAATCCCCTTGGCAACCGCCTCGTACAGCGCCGTGTACTTTCCGGCGATACCGACATAGAGCCGGTCGATGATCTCCGAGAGCATCCGGGTGTCGGAGGTCATCGGCGAGGCGATGAACGCATGCGTGCCGAAGACGACCATTCCGACCGTGTCGCCGCCGCGCTGCGCGACGAATGCCCTCAGGATCTCCTGCACCGTCTCGAAACGGCTTTTCGTCTGGTCGTCGGGGTCGAAATCACCGTTGCGCATCGATTCACTCGCGTCGACGATCAGCGTCATGGCCTATCCGGGCACGCTTTCGGGCTCATAGAGCTTTTCCTTTACGGGGGACATGAGCGCAGTGATCAACAGGATGATCGAAGCCCATTTCAAAAACCGAAGCCAGTAGGAGGGCTTTAGCGTTACGGCCGCGAAATCGGAGAGGTGCGGGAAATAGAAGCCCTGATGGCGCATGCGGCACAGGGCTTCGCAGGCCAGAAAAACAAAGAGCACAAACCCGATCTTCGGAAACTCGAAGTAGACGCCGTCAAACATCGATCATCCCGAGATAGATCCGGAAATAGGCGCGGGTCTCCTCGTCGATCGGTGGAACCGTTTTTTTGAACTTGTAGGGTTCAAGCCGGCGGGAAGGATTCCGGTACGCCTCCTCCAGCCGCGGCGAATCGCTCGCAAAGCAGCGTCCCAGCCGGGTAATGGCATACGCCGCGTCTTTCGCATGGTCTAGATCGACTCCGTTGAGCGCCTCCAGACACTCCCGGCGGCGGTTGCGGCCCCTGCTGCGGCGGTACTGCATCACCAGCAAATAGGCAACGACGAGCAGGAGCGCCAGGACGACGGCCGCTGCCGCTCCCAGATAATAAGGCGTATAGTCGTGGATCTCGATCAGCGGCTTGATGTCATGGAGCGGAATGTCATTCGAACGCATCAAGCCCCCTCGAACAATCGACGGAGCTTGACGCCGATATGATCGTCTGTGTAGATCTTCGTAAAACAGATGCCGTCTTTTCGCAGCTGTTCATAGAGCGCGTGGTCGTGCGCCCGGACCTTCGCTTCGTAGTCGCGGACGGTGCGGGCATTGAAATCCCCCTCGAGCATCTGTCCGCTCTCCGGGTCGCGCAGCGAGGCGAACCCGAACGGCGGCGGATGTTCTTCGAACCGGTCGCGCACGATGATGCAGACGACTTCATGCTTTTTCGCCAGCAGCCGCAGCTGCGGCAGATCGAAAAAGTCGCCGACAACGAGAATCAGCGAGCGTCGGCGGATCCGCTGAAACATCGTCTTGGCCATCGAGTCATAATCGGCCTTTTTGCCGATCGCATCGAACGCGTCGACCTTCTGCGTCAGCTCGGACACGGCATAGCGGTTCTTCGTCGGACGCCCCTCATCGTACAAACGGTCCGCGAAGAGCATGTAGCTCAGCGCGTCGCCGTTATACTGGACGGCATAGCCCACCGTCGCGGCGATCTCCGCCATCACCTCCTGCTTGAAACGGTGCTGCCCGAAATGCACGCTTCCGCCGAGCATCATCGCCACGACGACGCTGAGCTCGCGCTCTTCGCGGAAGATCTTGATATAGGGGGTACGCATTTTCGCCGTGATGGTCCAGTCAATGTGGCGGATGTCGTCGCCGGGCATATACTCGCGCAGCTCGATGAAGTCATACCCTTCGCCCTGGAAGATGGAAGGATTGTTTCCGATCAGCTCGCTGAAAACCTGGCGGCGGGCCTTGACGAGGATACGCTGGACCGTTCCCATGGTACCCCTACGGCAGCGGAACCGCTTCGATCACCTTTTCGATGATCGCGTCGGCGCTGACGCCGTCGGCTTCCGCTTCGTAGCTGAGCACGATGCGGTGGCGCATCAGCTCTTTGATGATAAAGGCGACGTCGACGGGGCTGACGTAGTCCTTGCCGCGCAGGTAGGCCATCGCCTTTACCGCCTTGAACATGTCGATGCTCACCCGGGGGCTCGCCCCGAACTGCAGCTGTGCTTCAAGCTCCTCGAGCCCGTACGCCTTGGGATCGCGTGTCGCGCTGACGAGCTCGATCATGTAGCGTTCGACTTCCTCGTCGATGTGGACCGCTTTGACCGCTTCTTTGAGTGCTTCGAGGTCTTCATGCGTTACGACGGCATTGATGCCTTCCGAAACGCCCGACGCGATCCGCCGGGCGATCTCGAGCTCTTCTTCCTTCGTGTTGTAGCCGACGTTGAGTTTGAGCATAAAGCGGTCGAGCTGCGCTTCTGGCAGCTGGTAGACCCCCTCCTGCTCCACGGGGTTCTGCGTCGCCATGACGAAAAACGGCGGCTCGAGCTTGAAACTCTCCTCGCCGATGGTGACCTGCCGCTCCTGCATCACTTCGAGCAGCGCCGACTGGACCTTCGCCGGGGCACGGTTGATCTCGTCGGCCAGCAGGAGGTTCGTGAAGACCGGCCCGTGCTTGATCTTGAACTCGTTGTGCTGGGGATCGTAGATTTCGGCTCCGAGGATATCGGAGGGAAGCAGGTCCGGCGTGAACTGGACCCGTTTGAACCGCAGCCCGAGGCTCTGCGAGAGTGCTTTCACCGTTGTCGTTTTCGCCAGGCCGGGGATCCCTTCGATCAGAATGTGCCCTTCGCACAGCAGCCCGATCAGAAGCCCGTCAATCATCTTTTCCTGGCCGACGACGACTTTGGCGACTTCGGATTTGATCGCTTCGATTTTGGAATGCATCAAACACCTTTATTGTGTATGTATATAATATAGAGGTATTATAGCGTTTTGAATGTATAGGTTGCCCTGCCCGCCGCTTTTTTGGCCGAATTCAAAGGTGCCGTAAAGTGAAGTTTGCCACTCAGTGGCCCCATCATCTAATGGTTAGGATTCCAGATTTTCATTCTGGCCATAGGGGTTCGAATCCCCTTGGGGTCACCACTTCAAAACTCATTCAAACACCTTTTAAAACACAACTGAAAAACAATGAAGAAGCTTTTATTATCCTGATGTAGAAATAATTCCGTCGGAAAGATGCAGGCTGACACTTCGCTCGAATCGAAGGTCAGGACTCTTTTATGATAAGGTTACTTCAATTCCCCCGACTTAACCAGTGATTTGACGAGTTTCATGTTCTTCATCACCCGGATGAAATAGGGCCAGTTCTCCATGCCGCCGTTGTAGCCGCTGACGCTTTTCATATAGTCATGGCGGCGGTTTTTCAGGATCACGAGATAGTGTGCAGAGATTTCGGCCGAGAGTTTCAGATCGGTCAGAAGCAGGTTGGCGATCTGCTTGTCGCTGCGCTTGTCAAGCCACTTCAACGCATCGACGCGTTGGGCCACATAGCGGGCCGTCGCCACCTGGATCTGCATCGGCCCGAGCGACGCTTTGGTGATCTTGGTTCCCTTGTGGAAATCGCCGATAATGTTTTTGCCGGCGCTGCTCTCGGTCAGGCAGATGGCGGCGAGGGTATTTTCGTACGTTTCCCCCCACTGGTCCGGCACGGTACGGGCCACATCGCGAACGGCCTGGAGAGTCGAAAGCTGGCTCGGCGTCACCCCGGCCTGCAGCAGCGTCGACATCATAAACAAAAAGAGAAGAAATCGTTTCAAATCGTTTTTCCTGATCAAAAAAATTCGCGGATTATACAAAAAAACGGCCAAGCGGGCCCATGGATAACCTATCTATATGTTTTAATTAAGACAAGATAATAGATATTGCTTCTGATAACCGTGTACAGGGGTGTAGTGCTTTAAGATTCATGTGTAAAAAATGCACAAATACGGAAATAAAGGCGCTTTCTGAAGTGGATCATTAAGAAAGTAGAGGCTAAAAATAAAAAAAGTTGACAGGGAGTGTTACTGTTATTCCCAGTCTTTGAATTTGTCGGAGGTGTGTTTGTCTTTTTTGTAGCGGCGGCGGTTCATCGACTTTTCGATCTGGTTGGCGGCGTAGAGGATCTCCTCTTTGACCGTCTCGATGTCGGCGTCGCTTTCGCGGTAGGAAAGGATCTTTTTCACAAGAGATTCGAGGTCGTTGTAATCGCCTTTGTAGAGGGCGATCTTTTCGACGCGGTCAAGGTATTTTCGGTTGTTGTCGACCTTTTTGTTGAACTGCTCCCGTGTCGGCTCCTCGGCCTTGAAGAGATACTTCGTAATGCTGCTCGTAAAACGCTCCAGCACCCGTATGTATCGCAGCCTTGCAGTATCCTGTAGTTTTTTCGCCGACGCTCTTGACAACGATTCACCTTTTAGTAATTGTAGATAGCTATAATTATACCCATTCTATATTATGGACTTTAAGCAATGAAAAAACTGTTAATTTTACTGGCATTTCTGTTTGGGATGCTGCACGCCGAAGTCATCAACGAACCGGCCAGCAAGGCACTTCTCGAGAAACGAATCCCGATCGTCGATATCCGGACACCGGGCGAATGGAAAGAGACCGGCCTGCTCAAAGGCAGCATCCCCATCATGTTCTTCGACGAACGGGGCGGATACAACGTCGACCGCTTTATGCTCGAACTCAAAGCAAAAGTCGACACCTCGAAGCCCTTTGCCCTGATCTGCCGCACGGACAGCCGAACAAGCATGCTGGCCCCGTTCCTGGCACAGACCTTCGGTTATACCGTCTACAATCTGCAAGGCGGCATCCTTTACGCCCACCGCCTCGGGCTCCCGATCGAACCGTATACGTCCAAATGAAATCTTTGAAAATCGCGCTGCTGATCCTGATCAGGGTCGCACTCGTTTTCGGGGTGATTGGGCTGATCGTTTTTCTTCTGTGGGGAGCGCTGTACCTTCTGCTGTACTAAAGGGAACTATTTTTTAAAACGGAATCCCTCGCCGCTCAACAGGCTTCGCAGTTTTTCACTGCATTCACCCTGAAACTCCATCCACGGCGCTTTGTAGCTCCCGCCGCTTCCCAGCTTTTTCTTCAGCGTTTTGAGCAGCGCATCCGCGTCATTTTTTTCCAGGGCGAACGGGCCGACGAGCGTGACAACCTTGCCGCGCCGCTTTTCCCGCTTAAAGACAAGCAGGTGTTTCTGCGGGGAAAGCACCTCGCCCTTTTTCTGCGCTTCGGAGTCCTGCACCTGCGCCCAGCCGTCGCCGAGGTCGGCGCCGACAAAAAGGTCCAGCTTCTTACCGCGGCTCATCATCGGCTCCGATATACTCGAACCGTTTGACACGCTCCCCTTCACGGGAAAAGCTCTCGGTAAACATAGAGAGCGGACGGACCCAGAGTCCCCGCTCGCCGTAGAGTGCACGGTAGACGACCAGTTCCTCTTCCGTCTCGGAGTGGCGCGCGACGTCGAGCACTTCGTAGCGGCTGCCCTTGTAGTGCCGGTAGATGCCGGGCTTAAGCACCGGTGACCTTCTGCGACAGCACGCTCATCCCGTTCGCGTCGTAGACGCCGGCATCGATACTCTGCATGACCGTATTTGGATCAAGGATCTCGGCGTCATACAGAACGACGATCACCTCATCGCCTTCATTCAGAAAGGTCGTTTCTCCGTATTCCGTGTAGCGCGTCGCCCCGATGCTGATGATCATCTTCTCGGGATACCCGGCTTTTTCCAGATAAGCGAGCACCGGTTCGAGCGGCCCGGTATCTTCCTGGGTGTTGAGCTGGCCCGCGATCCAGTCCATGAGTTTTCCGTGGAAATAGCTGTAGCCCACGAGCGCCGCATCTTCACCGTAGCGGTGCAGCTCGCCGTCGCGGCGCAGAAAAGAGGCGATGTGCCAGTTGTCCATAATGCCGCCTTCGGCAAAGGTGTCGACCGGGAACATTTTTGCGCCCAATCCCTTTGTCATCGCGCCCCAGTTTTTCTTTTCCGAAATTTTCTTCGCGCCCGGACGGCGGATGGAGCAGTCGTTATAGGGAGCGAAACGTTCCGGAATCACTGCGGCCACCTTTCCGTTTTCGTACTTCAGGGTACATTCGAGCGCCACTTCCGGTTCCGCCTGCACGTTCAGCGAGGCGTCTTCGGGCAGTTTGATGGTGTCGGAGGAAAGCGGGAAGACGCCGATTTGCGTCTCAAAGCCCGGCATATAGAAAGGGAAAATCCCCTTCGGGCCGTTCTCGTCGGCGACCTCGAGGTCTTTGAAATCCTCGATCTCCCCCGCCTGTTCGAGGTGCAGAGCGAAATTGCCGGCGATGCCGAATCCGGCGAAGGCTTTAAAGTTTTCCATTCTCTTTCGCCTCGGCGTATTCTTCGTAGCTGCCCTTGAAGTCGGTATAGGTGCCGTCGGGTTTGAGTTCGATAATGCGTGACGCAAAGGCGTCAAGGAGTTCACGGTCATGGGAGACACAGATGACGTTGCCCTCAAAGTTGTAGAGCGCCTCGCCGAGCGCGACGATCGCCTCGAGGTCGAGGTGGTTGGTCGGTTCGTCCATAACGAGGAAGTTCGGACTCTCCAGCATCAGCTTGCTCAGCATCATCCGGTGCTTTTCGCCCCCGGAGATGTTCGTCGCCGCTTTCTCCTGCTGCTCGCCGTTGAAGAGCATACGGCCCAGACAGTTACGGATCTCGGAGATGTCCGCCTTCGGGTCGAAGGCGCGCAGCCAGTCGTAAAGGGTGTCGTCGCTCTTGATGCGGTCGGTCGTGTTCTGCGGGAAGTAGCCCGGTTCGACCGTCGCCCCCCATTTCACCTCGCCCGATTTCGGCTTGATCTCTTCCATGATGATCTGGCACAGCGTTGTCTTACCGACCCCGTTGGGTCCGATCAGCGCGATCTTCTCGCCCGGTTCGATGTGCAGGCTGATGTTGTTGAGCACCGGTCCTTCGCCGTAGTCGTGGCTGACGTCGATCACGTCGAGCGCCTCGTCGCCCATTTGGCGTTTGGCTTTGAAGACGATGCTCGGGTCGCGGCGGGACGAGGGCTTGATGTCATCAATGTTGAGCTTCTCAAGCTGCTTCTGACGCGAGGTTGCCTGCTTCGCTTTGGAGGCATTGGCGGAGAAGCGGCGGACGAAGGCTTCGAGCTGTTCTTTTTCTTTGAGCTTCTTCTCGCGCTCCATCTCTGCCTGCTTGGCCATAACGTTGGCCGCGATGTACCAGTCGTCGTAGTTGCCGGTGAACTCACGGATCTTCTGGTAGTCGACGTCAAGGATGTTTGTCACGACGGCGTTGAGGAAGTGGCGGTCGTGCGAGATGACGACCATCGTCCCCTCGTGACGCTGCAGTTCATTCTCGAGCCAGCTGATCGTGTTGATGTCGAGGTTGTTGGTCGGTTCGTCCAGGAAAAGAACGTCCGGTTTCGGGAAAAGCACCTGGGCCAGCAGGACCTTGAACTTGTCGCCGCTCGGCAGGCTCGACATCGGGTCGTGATGCTGATCGGCCGGGATGCCGACGTTCTCGAGGACCTTCGTGATGTTGACGTCGTACTCGTAGGTCGGGTCCTCTTCGACGCAGACCACTTCGAGCTCCGCCAGGCGGTTGTTGACGGCGTCGTCTTCGAAGTCGCCATTCGTATAAAGGTCCTCTTTCTCCTTGATCGCGTCGTAGAGGCGTTTGTTGCCGTACAGGACGGCATCAGCGATCGTGTAATCTTCAAAAGCGAACTGGTTCTGTCCGAGGACGCCGACTTTGAGTCCCGGTTCGATGGAGACTTCGCCCTCGAACTCGTTGTCCTGGCCGCTCAGGATTTTCAGGAAGGTCGTCTTCCCGGCGCCGTTCGCGCCGATGAGCCCGTAGCGTTTGTGCGGGTCGAGTTTGAGATTGATGTTTTCGAACAGCACACGGCTGCCGAAACGTTTTGTCAGATTCGTTACTTGTACCATTAATTCTCTTTAACTTTTTTCGCGATTATACCATACAGCACTTTTTGTACTTTTTCCCGCTGCCGCACGGGCAGGGTTCGTTGCGGCCGACCTCGGCTTCGTACAGCGTGCCTTCATCGTAATACCAGCGGCCGTCGAGCCTGCGGAACGTGCTTTTTTCATGGTGCACCCTGATTGCGCCGTCCCCCTCCCGGTAATAGGCTTTGAAAACGACGGTCGCGCTGTTTTCGCCTGCATCGGATTCCAGTAGTTTCAATCCGAGCCAGTGCGTCTGCTCCGCGTGGCTTCGGATCAGCTCCGCGTCCGCGGGCATCTGTTTTTCCGGCACGGTCGTGGCGACGAGGTACTCCCCCGCCCCGCTGGCATACGCCGAATAGCGCGAGCGCATCAGGGCTTCCGCGCCGGATGCCGGTACGGCCCCTTCGATCAACGGAGCGCAGCACGCTTCGAACTCCTTTTTACTGCCGCAATAACACTCCATTTAACTACTCCTCTGCAAAAAGTGCTAAAATCTTATCATCACTTTGCCATGGTGTCCAAACCCAAGTGTACAAGGTCAAGAATGCCGCTGTCCCACATCAGTCCAAACGAACTGCTTGAAACCATGCCGGATGCGAACGTCATTATCGACATGCTCGGGAATATTCTCTATGCGAACAAGGCGTTTATAAATCTGGTCGGCTATAAGCGCGAGGATGTCGTCCGTGAGAACATCATCCATTTTCTCCTCGACGACTCCGTTTTTGAACACTGCCTGGTCAACGTAGAGGCATCGGGCCACTGTCTGGACCAGGAAACCTATTTCCTCCACCGTGACGGCCGCATGATCCATACGGTCAAAAATGTGCGCATGCTGACCGATTCCGAGGAACCGCTGGTCCTCGCCACCATCCGTGACCTCAGCGCCATCGATTCCAAATACAAGGCCCTCGAGAAAACGCACACCCGGACCGAACGCAGCATGGAACATCTGTCGAAAATCGTCGATGCAAGGGAACAGGAACTGCATACGACCAAGGCGCAACTTGAAGAGATTCTCGGGGCCATCAACGAGATCATCTGGTATATCGACAACCGGACCATGCAGGTCCGCTACGTCAGCCGGGCGGTCGAGACGGTCTTTGGTATTCCGCAGCAGGAGTTTGTCAGCAAACCGGGACTGTGGCAGCAGATGGTCTACGACGAAGACCGCGAGCAGGTCGACACCTTCTTTGCGCAGATCAATGACGCCGTCTCGCATACCATCGATTTCCGGATCGTCCGTTCCGACGGCAAAGTGCGATGGCTAAACAACCGGATCACCCACCATCCCGACCTTCAGCTGTTTATCGGCGTCACCTACGACATCACCGAGAGCAAGAGCGCACAGGACCTGATCGAGTTCCTGGCCTACCACGACCCCCTCACGCGCCTGCCCAACCGTGTCTACCTCTCCGAAAAGATCGGCGGATGCCTCGAACGGGCCGGCGTCATCCACCATACGGTCGCCGTGCTTTTTCTGGATCTGGACAACTTCAAATACGTCAACGACTCCAAAGGCCATGAAGTGGGAGACGAACTGCTCGTGCAGATTGCGCAGCGCATGCTCGCAGCGCTCCCGGCCAAGACCGAACTCTCACGCTTCGGCGGCGACGAATTCATCATCCTGATCAGCGATATCCAGGACACTGCGGACATCGACAGCTGCTGCCAACGTATCCTCGGCTGTTTTACCGACGCCTTTGCGGTCGGTGACGAAGAGTTCTTTCTCACGGCATCGGTCGGGGCGGCGCTCTATCCCGAGCACGCCGCCACGGCAAGCGACCTGATCAAACATGCCGATACGGCGATGTATGCCGCAAAGCGCTCCGGGAAAAACCAGTTTCTCTATTACCATCCCCGCATGGACAACCGCGTCAAGGAGTTTTTACGGATCGAGCAGCTGATCCGCGAAGGAATCCGCGAAGCATATTTTATGCTCCACTTCCAGCCGATCGTCGATGCCGGCACTCGGGCACTGCGCGGTTTCGAGGCCCTGCTGCGCTACGAAAAGCCCGGCGGCGAACCCCTGACGCCCGATCAGTTTATCCCCGTCGCCGAACGCACGGGGGAAATCATACTCCTGAGCGAAACGGTCTTCAAGCAAGCTTGCGCTTTCGCACGGCAGCTCCATGCAGAGACCGGGGTCTGGCTGCCGGTCTCCGTGAACCTCTCTGCACGGCAGTTCCAGGACCAGAACCTGCTCTCAACGCTGCAAAGCTGCCTCCGCGCTTATGACATCCCCGCCCACGCTCTGACGCTGGAAGTGACGGAATCGGTCATCATGAAAAATATCGAGCGGGTCAGTCTGGAACTCGAGGCAATGCGCACCGCCGGTTTCAAGATCGCCCTGGACGACTTCGGCACCGGCTACTCTTCTTTGGAGTACCTCGCCAAACTCCCAATCGACACACTCAAAATCGACAAGTCCTTCATCAGCGCCCTCTTCGAAAATCCGCAGAACAGGCACCTGGTCAAAGCCGTGACCACCATGGCCAAGGCCATGGAGATGAACGTCACCGCCGAAGGCGTCGAAAACGACCGTCAGGCGGAATTCCTCCTCGTTCACGGCGCCCAGACACTGCAGGGGCATCTGTTCTCGGAACCGCTGAGCGCCGAACAGGTCAAATCCAGAGTTCGTGCAAACGCACCCTATTTTACACCTGAGACTGAACTGGTTACGACCTGAAAAGGTTTCGGTTGAGAAGCACGCACTGGCGTGCGCGTGCAAGGTGCGAAGGGGACAGGTCAATCCCCGTCAGCCGGTGCAGCATCGCCACGAGCTGATCATAATCATCGAACGCGAACGGTTCTCCATGTAAAACGCGGTCCGCCATATCCGAAAGGAGCGCCTTGCGCTCCAATTCGGGAAAGAGGATCTGAAGATGGGAGAACGCTACGGCAAGATTCCGTTCGAAGTGGCCGTAATGCTCCGCCACCATCAAAGAGGCGCTTGCCGCCTCGATCCCCCTGTCGACAAGGGCCTGAGCAATACCATGTCGGACCTCCTGCTCAGACTGTTCCGCACTGCGGACGACCACCGTATTCTGGCGGACCGGGACGGCAAGCAGAAGATTACCCGCCAGTATCAAAGATCCCATTACTGTTATCACCGGTCGCATTGAATCTCCTTGCAAATTCTTGTAACCCAGTCTAACGACTTAAAGTAAATAGACCCGCTATAATTGCGTATGACTTATCAACTTGACAGCGAATACATCGAACTCTACAAACTGATCAAACTCCTTGATCTCGTCGACAGCGGGGGACAGGCAAAACAACTGATCGAAAACGGGCTTGTCTACCGCAACGGCGAGCGCGCCAAAATCCGGCCCGGTGAAACCATCCATATCGGTGAAGTGACCATTAAGACCGTCTGACGCCGTCGGCGCTTACGGGGACCTTAATGCACTTCTAACCCCTGGCTCTGCTATAATCCCGGCATGATAAAAACGTTTGCACAGATCCTTTCCGAGGACACAACCGAAACCATTGAAACCACGCTGAAAGCCTCGCTCGAGCACGCGAACGAATCCCCGTTCTGGGCTCAAAAAGTCCTGCCGCTGGCCCATGCCGTTTAGTCGGTACTCGTCCCGCTGCGTGACCAGGGCCTTCTTTTTGACCCCGAAGGCGACCCCCAGGCTTCTTTGACCCCCGCGCTGCTGCTGCGGGGGTGTGATCTCGTCAGCCTGAAGACCCTGGCGTTCACGCTCCAAAAGAGCAACGAGGCGGGCCGATTGATGCGTACCTCGTACGGAAGCAGTGATGCGGAAGCTTTCATTTCTGTCGATCTCACGGATCTGGGAACGTATCTCAGCGGCTACATGGTCAACCTGGAAAACGAAGCGCTCGATTTCCCGATTGCACACTACAATCTGCACACGGGGATTGCCGGCGTGCTGGAAAAACTGATGAAATAAAGGCGTACGCATGGCACAACAGCACCAGGCCCTCAAAACCGAAAAATACCTCTCCCCCGCAGAGATCAACGCCCATCTTGAGGGTGTCGAATACATCATCATGGCTGCGCCCGCCGTACGCGAAGGGGCCAAAGCCCCCATCCATATTACTCTTTTTCTCAACACACAAGACAGATTGCCGCCGGAGATCGCACAGGCCGTCCTGGAGAAATTTGCCGATCAATACGGTCTGCGTGATATCAGTGACCTCTTCAGCCAGCCCGACCGGGTTGCCTTCGCCGAGACGGCACAGGAAACGCCTATGCCCCTGCATCTGTTCAATCCCGAGGAGAAGATGCGCCTGCCATCGACTGTAATGTTCGTTATGGATTTCGAAGCCGATTCGGATAACTTTCCGGAAGTCAAGGAGAAACAGCTGACCGGATGGACCTATTCGTATGAAAACTAATAATATATAATACCCTTAAACATATTATTAGTTATTCTTATTGTTTTTAAACTTATCTTCTGATATAGTTTAAAAAAAGTGGGTAGTAAAAATGTATCTTTCTCTTCTTCTCGCATTTTCTATCTCGCTTGCTCTGATAC